>JAGCUY010000117.1 GCA_017962605.1 Kiritimatiellia bacterium
ATCGTTGCTTTCATCCTTCCATGATACCCCTTCGGTGTCCTGGCTTTTGAACAACAGGGTTCCTTCGTTTTTCGCTTCGGTGTCTTTTATTATGAACAACTGCGGGCGCTCAGAAGCATTAAAAGGCGAATCTGAGATATGGTATAATAACATGGCATGAAAAAAACACTTGAACCAATATCAGGCGCCGATTTGGCGAAAGGGTTGCTTGGCGAGCCAGATGTCGATCGTCTCATAGCAACCCTTGCAGGCAATACTGTTGTAGGGCGCGAAACATCGATTCTTGAATTCAAGGCCTCATGGAAGCCGATGCCGGGAGACAATGCTTCTGAAGACGAATGCCGATGGAATGTCGTGAAGGCCATCATAGCCATGGCAAATGCCTCAGGTGGAAGTATCGTGCTGGGATTGGCCGAAGATCCGAACAATAAAAACCGATTGCTGGCGGGGAATGCTGATCCGGATGGCATTTTGAAACGCCCTGGAAAAGAAGGGAAGGATTTGGCCGAGCACACGAAAAGCCAATTGCTGAAGGGCGATGGGAAGTTCCATATCGGGGATGGGGCATTGGTGGAAATCGAAGGTGAAAGGCCCATGGAAAGGATAAAGGACCTTGTCGAGTTCCACATTTGCAAAAGTGCCAAGCTTGATGCAGCTCTCCTGGTGATTATTATTGTTGAACCCATCGAAGACAACGAAGAACTCATTTTTGTTAAGGCAATCGGCGGGAAAAAGTTTTTGTATTATCGGGATTCACAGTTCCCCAAAACAAATCGAATTGAAGATTTGCAGGATTTGCCTAAGTATTTGGTGAAACGGCGTCCTCGAAAATTGGAATATGCGCAAGTGCTGCAAGGTGTTATGCCTCCGCCTTGGCCGCCGTGGTTAAGGCCGCTGATGTGGAGCATGGGAATTGTCATTGCATTGCTAGTTATAACATTAGCAACTTTGGTCATAAAATATAGAAATGTGGTTGGAGCGGAGCAAAGAACAGCCAAACTTTCAAAATTAGCAGAAGCAGAAAGAGATAAACTTCAAAATGAGAAAGAGGAACTTGAAGAAATCGCGCGTAAAAAAGACGAGGAGTTGAAAAAGGCTCAAAAGGAAGCCGAGGATGCCTTAACCAAAGCGGACAAGACCCATGAAGAGGCCAATGCCAAGGTGGCTAAAGCCGAGGTAGAAAGGGATAAGGCGCGAAAGGACGCAGAAGATGCGCAGATTCGTGCAGAAGAGGCCCAGAAAAAGGCAGAGGAGGCCCTAGCCAACGCAGAACAGGCTAAAAAAGATGCTGAAGAAGCCAGCAAGAGTCCTCTTTTCGGCCGGATAAAAAAACTATCTGAGCAAGTTGGAGGCTATATTTCCTCGAAAAAAGAAGAGGTTTCCGAGAAGAAAACTTACAGCGACAAGGTGGAACAATCTTATAATAATTTTAGCGACAACACATCACGTCGTTACAAGTCGTTTGACTATGGCCTCACCAAAAGTGGCCCCAGTAAATTCGAATCCGTTCGAAAGAGCATCCCCGGCGTCAGCGAACTACTGACACTTGAAGTTGTGAACAACCTTGTGGAATCGGCAGCACATGACAAGGTCGAGGGGAAAAAGGGCAATGAGCATCTGCGCCAGTATATCAACAAGCACCTTCTCGCGCCCCATTTTGTCCCTATGTGTAAAAATGCTATTGCGGAGTTTCAAAATGATGGGCAGATTTTCGAGGGGAAGCTGGAGCAATATTTCATAAAGTTACAACAAGACCTCTCAACAAATACAGAAGTGAAGCCGGAAAACAACTCGAATTCATCAAGACTTCAGACAGCTTTCGCCTCACAGATCTTCGCAGGTTCGGAAGAAAGGGTTGATAGGACAAGCGAAGCAATTGCCCGTCTTGTGTTAAAATATGGAGATAAACAGATTGACGAGATGGAAAAACGTCTTAAGGCCTATCGCGAGCAACCGGATAAGGTGACTTTTAACCCTGAGAAAGTCAATGTCACCAAACTACGAAGGGAACTTGTCCCAGCCGTTGAAGAGGAACTTGGGAAAATAGTCGAAAAAGTGCAGAAAGACACGATTGGAGCAGCAAAGAAGTCTGCAGAAAAAGTCTATGACGATTACGCAAAAAAGGGCAAGGAACTTCAAAAGGCGGCTTTGAAGAAGTGAGCCAACTAATGGGAAATACACCGAAAAACAACTACGATTTAGCCCAGGCACTCTTCCACGAGTGCGGGGGAAGGAACATTGACGAGTTGATAGACTGGCGCACACCATGTGGCTGGGAGGTGCGCAAATGGAGTGATGTCCTAGCCGTTACAGACTGATTCTAGCGCGAAAAGCTCAGGGGCTATCACAAACAAACGGCGCCCGCCTTGTCAAAGGGGGGCGCCTTTTTTGCATGGTGGAAAATGTCCGTTGCTGGCTCTTATCATTGGTGCAAGGACGGATTGGCCGTCTAAACCAACAAGGAAAAAACAATGGAAAAAACAACGAATACAGCTATTGAAAACGGAGCTCTTATCGCCGGCGGAGCCGTTGCGCTTGGCGCAGGCGGATTGAAGCTCTACAAATGGCTTAGGAGGTGACCAATCGGTGCAGAAACTTCTACAGCATCTCAAGGCCCATGAGGCCACTGCTGACCCCTGGATTCTCGTCTACGACAACCGGGGGACTTTTTCGCGCAAGGTCGGGGATTCGATCCGCATCTGCAATATGGCGACCGGGGCTTCGCAACTGCTGGGCCTCCCCGTCCGCACGACGACATACGTGGACTACCGCGGCGTGGTGGTCCTTGAGACGCGCGTCGAGCGCGCGGAGCTTCCCGAACTGATCCGCCGCATTGAAAGCCATGTCGGTTTGCTCCACTGAATTTCCAGCATACAGGAGAACAACCATGCAGCCATTAGATCTTGAAACAGCGCAGACAGCCTTGCACGAGAAAATCCGCCGCCGTGCGACGGAACTCGGCCACGATTCCGGAAAGATCAGCCCGATTTACGACGGCGTAGCGGACGCAAAGGGGTATCTCTCCGCCAAGCAGAGGCTTATGTGGATTCTGAAAGAACCATACGATAGTTTTGACGAGACCGGCGAACCATGCGGCGGCGGATGGACTATGATCAAGGATGTCGCGGAAGGAAAGACCCTCGCGCAGGTCGCGAACGCCAACCCGGCGCTACGAAACGTGGCGTACGCGAGCCATGCCATCCTTGACGGGACAGAATCATATGAGGACGAGCCTTGGATATCCGACGCGCCGAAGGTCTATGAACGCTCCCTTCTGAATATCGCCTACGTGAACGTTGGCAAGATGCCGGCAGGTCGGACGACGAGCGACGAACGGCTCTTCGCCTGCTATGCGCAGTGGAAAGACATTCTTTTCGAGCAAATTGAACTTTACGATCCCGAAACGCTGGTCTTCGGGAACACGCTTCAATGCTTTGCGCCGGACATGGGGATTGACCTTGACAAGCCGGTCGAGACCGTGAAAAGCGGATGCTCGACTGTGAACATCTACATTTGGCAGGGTAGACGCATCGTCTGGGCGCCGCATCCCGCCGCCTACATGCCGCCAGCCGACTGGGTGAATTCCGTCTCCGCAGCTGTCCGCTTCCTCCTGCCTCGCGTGAGGAACGCCGCCTCGGCCATCGCGTCAGCCATCCAGCGCACTGCGGCGTGTCTGGCAAGCAATTCCAGACGGATGGCGGAACACCGTGAAGCCGAAGGTGCAAAACAACCCGGCGCGCCAAATGGAAATTCCTCAGTCGAGTGGAAAACGGCGGCGACAGCCGCTTATCATAATCAGAGAAACACGACAACAACAAGGAGTAACACCATGTCACAAGTCCATGCCGATCCTGATGCCCTGCGCGAGTTCGCCTCGCGGCTTGCAGCCTGCGAAGAGAACATCGAGGGCGAGCTTTCAGCCACGTCCGCCGCGTTTTTTGCGCTAGGCGACACCTGGAACGACGCCAAGCGGGCGGAGTTCGAGGAGTCGTTCAGGGAACTGTGCGAGTGCATCAGGCGTTTCTCGGAGGCCTGTAACGAGCAGGTGCCGCATCTCCATCGGCTCGCCGACCGCCTCGACGAGTTCAACTCAACCTTCTGCTAGGCTATGGAGACCATTGCGTCAGTCGAAAACATGGAGGATGTCGCGACCGCCCTCTCGGCGGGGGTTGAGGGCGCGGCGGACGCCGTGCGCGAGACCGGAATTTCGCTAGAACGCCTTTCGGAATCGGCCAGCTCAGCCCTTGTCGCGGCGGAGCGGGCTGTCGAGGAGACCCAATCTGAGGTTGTCCGCCTTGACTCGCTGCTGGATTCGCTTTCGGCGGAGGAAGAGTCCATGGATGACGACGATGGCGAGTCCAATGGCTCTTGTGCGGCCGAAATCGCGTCCACGCAGGCGGAACTTGACGCCGCGAACGAAAACCTCAGCATCTGCGAGGCCCGGCGCGAGAAGGCGACGGATACCATGCGCCGGGCTACTGCCCTGCGCGAGCGGTTCCTTGAGGCCAGCCGCGCCTCCATGACGCGGATGGAGGCGTTCGGAGAGGACTGCGCCGCCCGCGTCCGCCACGCATGCGAGGCGTTGGAGAAATACATAGCCGAGCATCCCGGATCGGCGGCGGCCGGCTTCGCGGGCTGGCTCCGCTGGACGCCTCCGGCTTCAACGCCAGTCAGGCCGGACGCGCTCGCCGCACGGATCGGGGAGGCGAAACTCCGTGATGCCCTCGCATACGAAGCGGGGCGCGACCCGGGGTTCCGCGCCAGAATCGAGGACTACGGGCGCCGCTGGGCGTCCGCCCGGTCGCTGTCGGAGAAGAAGGACATCCTTCGCCAATCGCGCATCAACGGCAGCGGGGAACTGGCGGAGCGCGTCATCGCGGCGGCCTTCCGCCCGCTTGGCGACGTCTCAACGCAGAACCGGACTGTCTTTGACGACGGGCGCTACACCAAGACCGACATCGTGGTCCGCAATCTCCGGGCACCGGTTATCCTCGGCCGCGGCGACCGCGCCTTCGCCCCGAAAGGCGGGACGATCGCGTTCGAGATCAAGGCTGGCAAGGCATCCTACCTGCGCTCGCAGGGGGACCATCTCGTGTTCCAGGCCGGCGGGCACCGGGCGGCGGACGCCTCGGCGACTATCTGCTCGGCTGACATCCACGACCTGCCCGAAGCCGACGAGCGCGAACTGCGGGAGCGGCTTCGCGCGGCTGGCTCGCCGATTCTGGGCATGCTGCCGCGCAAGCGCGACATCGACCGGGCGCTCCATGAGGCGGTTGTTTACGGAATTGGAAAGGAACGGCCATGAACGGCGATCTTGCGGTATCATTCAATCGTTCGCTCGACCTCTTCCGCGACCAGGCAAGAGGCGAATTCGCAATGCGCCTGGTCTCGGACGTCCTGGAACCTATGGCGCGCGAGCTGGAGTCGCTCTCGTCCGAAATCGACGAGACAGCGGCGGAACTTACCGAAATTGAATCTGAACTTGAAGGAGACAACTTATGAATAACGCCATGCTCAAAGCAAACGATGAAATCCGGCGCCTTGTCGGCGTCATTGACGCAAGCCTCGACGGCATCCCCGCCGACGAGGTCGCCCAGGAGGCGGCGCTGAAGGCCCGCGCGAGAAAATGCGACGGCGAAATCTTGCGGCTTCTCGCGGCGGCGGGCGTGTCCCGGTCGGAGATTGGCGCGGACACGCTTCCGTCACTGCGCCGCGAGGCGGAGGAGCAGGAGGCCGAGCGCGCCAGTCGTGAGGGCGAAGCCGCCGACGCGGCGACGCGCGCCGCAGCCGTCCGCGCGGAAATCGAGGAGCTGGACTCCGACATAGAGGCGGCCAAGGCGAGGCTGCAGCAGCTGAAGAACCGGGTCAGCTACCTGAACGCCGAAATAGATAAGCGCTGTTTGGTCGAGGACGCATGGTACTGGATTGTCGGGGACAAGAGGAAGGCGGAGATGGAGGCTGCGGAAGCGAAGGCCGTGGCCGTCCAGGACGAGTTGAACGGGCTCCTCGGATCCATCCACGACAAGAGGGAGCGCCGTAACGCGCTGGCCGCGGAGGAGAACGAGCTGCGCCGGAAGGCGGCCGATGTCGCCACGCGCATCAGTGAAAACGCGGAACGGCAGGACGCCTTCCGCCGGGCTGTGGCGACGGCGCGGGAAAACGAGCAGGCGATTGCCGGGCTTTCCAGTTTGCGGGCCCATCAGGAGGCGCGCGCCGCCGACCAGGCCAGGGGCAGGGCCGAGGCCGCAAAGGCGCTCAGGGAGCGGGTCGGGGACATCCTTGAAGCCCAGCCACGCCTCGTCGGCCTCGGCGCGGAGGATTCGGGCGGGCGGCTGCGTTCCCGGAGGCCTTCTCGTTTGGCCGCTACCGCTTCCGCGCCGGCGATGGTGAATGGACTCTCCCGCGCATCCTGCCGTTCCCGGTGCCGAAGGCGCTTGTCTTTCCCGCGACGGCGGACGGACGGTCCGCCGTCCGCGAATTCCTGCTGCGGGCATTCCAGTGCCTCCCGCCGGACTCGCTTGAAATCACCGTGTGCGACCCTGTCCTGATGGGGGCTTCCATGAACGGATTCCAGGGGCTTCGCGACAACCGGAAGCCCTTCGCCGGCGGGAAGTTCCCGACCGTCGCCCCCGACATCGAGGCGGCGCTGTCGCGGCTGCATGGCGAAATCGAGTCGTTCCTGCAGGACGACTGCACCGGGGAGATCGTGGACTGGACCTCATACAACGCCGCGCATCCCGACCGTCCGAAGACCATCCGGCTGCTCGCGATGTTCGATCTCCCCGACCAGCTCACGGACTCGGCGGCGGCCTATCTTTCAAAGATCGTCGAGAACGGCCCGAAGTGCGGCGTCCTGCCGCTGCTGACCCTCGATCCGGCGAAACTTGACCCTCGGCGCCACGCCGCGCTGAAGGCGGCGCTTGATTCCTTCGCGTGGGACGCGACCCGGCTGCGTGACGCAGTCGGTGGCTTCCCGGAGCTCCGCAATGTGCGCCTGGTCGCCGAGGAGCCGTGCGCCATGCCTGACGACGCGGGCGTGGCGGCCGCCCTCTCCGGCCTTTGCTCCGGATATGCGGCGCGCGAGCGCTTCGCCGGCTCGCTGGAGTCGGTCTGGCGCGACGAGTCCTTCTGGGGCGCCACGTCTGAAAACGGCATCGAGGCGACAATCGGATGGGACGACGAGAGCCGCGCGCCCGTGCGGTTCGCCCTTGGCGACCAGCCCGTCCATGCGCTTCTTGGCGGGACGTCGGGTTCGGGCAAGACGAACCTCGTGCATGTGCTGCTGCACAGCCTCTGCCACCGCTATTCGCCGAAGGAGCTGAACCTCTACCTGCTCGACTACAAGGAGGCGACCGAGTTCAACGCCTACGCGCACCCGCTCCTGCCCCATGCGGCGGGAATCGCCACGGAGAGCGACGTGGGATACGGCATTTCAGTCCTCCGCCATCTTTTCCGGGAAATGAAGCGCCGCTCGGCCTTGTTCAAGGCGGCGGAAGTCAAGGACTTCCATGAATACAGGACCAAGATCGGGCGGGCCCTGCCGCGCATCCTCCTGGTGGTTGACGAATTCCAGCGGCTGTTCGAGGGCGCGAGGGCCGGAGCGGAGGTGGAGTCCCTGCTTGACGAGCTGCTTCGGCTTGGACGGTCTGCCGGCATCCACATGCTGATGGCGACTCAAACGCTAAGCGGCATCCAGAACCTGGCTTCGTCGCGCAAGCTCCTTTCGCTGATGGCCTGCCGCCTTGCGCTGAAGTGCACGCCGGAGGACTCGTCCACGATCCTCCAGAACGACAACCTTGCGGCCGCAATGCTGCCGGGGCCCCCGCACGGCATATTCAACCCCGATCTTGGGAAGAAGTCCGCGAACGTCCACCTCTGCATCCCGCTGGCGGAATCGGACGCCTGCAAACGGCACCTCGAAGACTTGTCGGCAACGGCGGAGACGCGCGGCGAACGCGTCGCCGACTGCCGCGTGTTCAGCGGCGCGGCGCTCCCCGAACCGCCTGCGGGCGGCGCGTTGGCCGCACAGGGAGGCGGCGAGGACGGGCTGCGGATTTCCGTAGGCCGGACGGCCGACTTCGAGGAGGAGCCGGTGTTCGCCGACATGGGCGGCAGGAACCTGCTGGTGGTCGCCCGCCAGCCCGCCATCGCCATGGGGCTTCGCCAGTCCGTTGCGGAGGGGCTTGCCGCCGGGACGGGCACCAAGTCCTTCCTCCTCTACACGGATCATTCCGACGACTGGGCGGCTCTTGGCGCCGGCGGCGGCGAGGTGACCGTTATAGACGACGAATGGGGCTGCGAGAACCTTGACGAGTTCGCGGCGCGGGATGCGGAACGGAAGGTCGTCGTCCTCGACGGCTTCGAGGACCTTCACGCGCTGCGCCAGCCGACGGGATACGTCTCGTCGCGTAACGGACCGTCGGCAGCGGAGCGGCTCCGCGCGCTGGTGGAGCGGCCGCGGAAGAGCGGCGTCCAGCTCGTGCTTTTCTTCCGCGACTACGGAAGGGCGTGCCAGCTCGCGAAGGACCTGCTTGGCCTCTGCGACCTGCGAATCGGCGACGGCTCGCTCTCCGACCCGGTGAAGTTCCTCGGGTTCGAGGGGCCGGGGCCGAGGGAGGCACCGCAGCTCTCGCCGACGAAGGCGATCCTTGCCGACAGGGACGCCGACGAGCCAGTCGTCTTCCGTCCGTTTGCGGGAAGGTAGGGCGCCTTGAGGGGAAACCTTTTTGGGAGAAATGAGGATAAAAGGAGGCGAAGAGTTGCTTTTTTTTGAAAAAAAAGGGAAAATGGAAGTGAAAAATCGGTTGAAAAATCGTTTTTTCTTTCGTTCTTTTAATGCCAACCACTTGGTGGCTGGCATTATATGAAGGATACGCTGTGAACACCCGCCGAAATGGCGGGCCTGACAGCACGATGACAGTTACGAGTTTCTTCATAGCAAGCTGTGAACACCCGCCGAAATGGCGGGCCTGACAGCTACGGAATGTCATAGGACTTCCTCGCCGCCGGGCTGTGAACACCCGCCGAAATGGCGGGCCTGACAGCACAGAGCCAGTAGGCGACAAGCTTCCGGTCGCTGTGAACACCCGCCGAAATGGCGGGCCTGACAGCGTAGCAGTCGTCGCGGAAACCTATATACTCGCTGTGAACACCCGCCGAAATGGCGGGCCTGACAGCTTCGTTATACTGCTTGCGCAGCGCAGCGTTGGGCTGTGAACACCCGCCGAAATGGCGGGCCTGACAGCGGTTTTGCAAAAACTTCTGGAACACCTCAAGGCCCAAGAGGCCACGGCTGACCCCTGGATTATCGTTTACGATAACCAGGGGACTTTTTCGCGCAAGGTCGGGGACTCATTTGGTCGCGCCAGGCGTCATGATTCCTTTTTTCTTCAGGCTATGATAGAATGATTGCCATGTCGGAGACCAATCCCAGTAAAACAATGCCCGTAAACGGCTATGATTTTGCACGGGCAATTATCGAACAGAAGGGCGATGAGGCCATTGAAATCCTTCTCGGCTGCGCCAACCATGCGGAGACAGATTGGTTTGAAAAGAAAGCCTCAGTCTATCGTTCTGTGGAACATGACGAGGTTTTCAAAAGAGCCTTGGAGAAGTGCCCTCCCGAATGTCGGGGGAAAAAGGCAGAGGAAATGAATCGTGTCCTTCTCAAGGAAATCGCCTGTGCAATTGTCGCCCTTTACAACTCGCGAGGGGGTGTTGTCATTATTGGCATTGACGACAACAATGCGCCAGTGCCACTTGGGAATGGGCATTCTGAAACAAGGTTGACAATGCCCGGTCCCGAAATAGAGAGTTTCATTAGAGAGGATATACTCGGCCGCCTTTGCCCAGATGACGAGCTCTTTGACTTCAATGGGGAAACATGGACTATTCCCGTTCGCAATACGGGTGTTTGTCCAAAACTCTGCCGCTATCGGGAATCGCCAGTTGTCGCTCTTCTAGTGCCGTCACTCAAGCGCGACGGCGCCCCCCTTGTCGCGACAATAACGAGAAACAATCGCCCGAGGGATATGGTTCTGATGCGCAGTTCGGGTGACATAGGGCAGACGCTAAAAGGGAAGGACGAAGATCGTTGGGTGGATACGGAATATCAGAGGAAAAAGTTCTACGAAGACCGCGACAGAGATTTCCTCTTCCATGACGATTTGGAAACACAGTTGAAGATGCTTGGCATTTCGGCTTCGGCCTTTCCCATCTTCGCTGTTCCTTCAGCCCCCGTCAAAGAAGTGTTCTCGTCCGTCAGCCAGCCTCGCACCAAGAACTTCGTCGGACGCGAAAGGGAACTCGAAGAGCTGCACGGACTGCTAGCGGAAGGACGAATCCCCATCGTTACCGGCCCAGGCGGGACGGGGAAATCCGAACTGGTCCTCCAGTACGCCGCACGGAACAAGGCCGATTATCCCGGCGGGCTGTTCCAAATCGACATGGAAGACGTAACCGACTGGGATCAGGCTTTCCTGTCGATGCTGGGGAAGCCCAGCGTCCGGGATGTTCTCGGGCTTCCGGAAAACGACGGTGACGGGATAGAAGGGGAAATGGGAGATGATCCAGATGTCAATATGGAGGAACAGGCCGAGGGAACTGGCATGCCGTCGGTTAAATTCCTGAAAGGCGACATCAGCCGGAAAAAGAAATCCGTTCCGGAGACCTTGTCCACTCGGGTTGGCAGGGAGGGGCCCATCCTGCTGATCCTCGATAATGTCGATCCTCCTGCCTGCAAAACGCTTTTCAAGGAAACCGTCCTTTCCAAACTGGATCTTCCATCCAATGTGAAAATCGTCGCCACGGCGCGGGCGTCAGACCTTACCTTTCCAGCCAGCGGCGTCTGCAAGGAATTCCGGCTTTCAGACTTGTTGCCGGATGTCGCCGTCCCATTTTTGCTGGCGGATCACCCCGAGGTCTCCGAAGACGAACGGAAGGCGGCGGAGAACATCGCCCAGATGCTTGACTACCGCATCCTCTATTTAAAAGCCGTCCCCATGTTGCTGGAGGATGACGATTCCGATTTTGCCGGGTCGTGGCGGGCGCTCGAAGCGGGACTACGGGATAATCTGGCGAATGTCGTCGTGGCGGGAATGGAAGACGACCGGGACCGGACGCCAGACGCCCTTTGGCAACTGACGCAGAAAACCTTCGCTGCCAACCGCCCAAAAGGAGACAAGTGGATTCTCCTGGCTCGGATCGTCTCGTTCTTTTCCCCTGACCTCGGCGTCCGGAAAACCATTCTTTCCGCGTTGTGGAAACGCCTCGCGACGCCAGACGCCGATCCGGATGTCGCCTTCGCCCAGGCGGCCAACAAACTCTTGAAGCATGGCGTCTTGGATGACCGAAACGGCGAATTCGGCATGCACCGTCTCACATGCGCGGCCATCCGGGGCTCGTCGAGAGAAGAAGCGCCAAACATTGAGCAATCCATTGGTTTGGCTCTGGCGGAAACCGGTCTTTCGGAGAGTCGGGACTGGGTTTCGCTCGCCGGCAGTCTTCCGGCTCTGCGCCACGTCCCTGAGGCTCTGCTCGACGGAAGGGCATGCGTTGACATCCTATGCGGAAACCGTCAATTCGCCGACCTTTGCCCGTGGACGAAACTGGACTATTCCGATTGGAAGAAACTTCTTGCCTTTCATCCACAGTTTATCGGTCAATTGCGCCAATCCGCAGACAATGGCAGTGCTGGCGCGCAAGCTTCTCTCGGCTATTGCTACTACCACGGCCGTGGCGTCGAAGAGAACGCCGAAGAAGCCGTGAAGTGGTACCGCAAGGCCGTCGAGCAGGGAAATGCTTCTGCGCAAAACAATCTCGGAAATTGCTACTACAAGGGCAGTGGCGTAGAAAAGAACGCCGAAGAAGCCGTGAAGTGGTACCGCAAGGCCACCAATCAGGGATACGCCATTGCACAGTCCAATCTTGGCTTGTGCTACGAAAATGGCCGCGGCGTCGAGAAGAACGCCGAGGAAGCCGTGAAGTGGTACCGCAAGGCTGCCGAGCAGGGATACGCCACTGCGCAGTCCAATCTCGGTCGTTGCTACGAAAAGGGGCGCGGTGTCGAAGAGAGTGCCGAGGAAGCCGTGAAGTGGTACCGTAAGTCCGCCGAACAGGGATATGCTGCCGCTCAAAAATATCTCGGATATTGCTACTACCACGGCCGTGGCGTCGAAGAGAATGCCGAGGAAGCCGTAAAATGGTACCGCAAGTCCGCCGAACAGGGATATGCTGCCGCGCAGAACAATCTCGGTCGTTGCTACGAAAAGGGGCGCGGTGTCGAGAAGAACGCCGAGGAAGCCGTGAAGTGGTACCGCAAGGCTGCCGAGCAGGGATACGCCACTGCGCAGTCCAATCTCGGTGTGTGCTACTACAATGGCTGCGGCGTTGAAGAGAACTTCGAGGAAGCCGTGAAGTGGTACCGCAAGGCTGCCGAACAGGGAAACGCCTATGCGCAGAACAATCTTGGCTTGTGCTACGACAATGGCCGCGGCGTCGAGAAGAGCGCCGAGGAAGCTGTGAAGTGGTATCGCAAGTCCGCCGAGCAGGGATACGATGCCGGGGAGTGCCATTTGGGCCAATCATTGTTGCTTGGTATTGGTGTTGAAAAAGACGAAGAGGCCGCCGTCCGTTATTTCCATGCAGCGGCGGAACAGAAAAACGAGAAAGCCTTCGCTTGGCTCGGCTACTGTTTCGCTTCCGGAACAGGGACAACCAGAAACGAGAACGAGACTGCAGCATGGTTTGCAAAGCTTGGGAATCCAGCTGACGGATTCAACGAGATTGCATGGGGTTTGTTCAAAGCGGGCCGTTTTTCTGACGCCTTGCCTTTCGCGGAAAGGGCTGTCGCAGCGTTCCGGGCGGACGAATCATTCCCAGTGCATAGCCGGATTAACATTCTCGACACGCTTGCTGCGGTGCTGGATGCTCTGGGGCGAGCGGAGGAAACGAAGTCGGCGTGCGAGGAAATACTGGCGCTATATTCAACCGATGATATGTCGAGGCGCCGGGAAAATGCTCTTGTCCGGCTGGGGCGGGCATGTCAACGGCTTGGCGACAAGGCTGGCGCCGTCGATGCATACGGAAAGGCGCTTGCCATTGTGGAGCGGCATGGCGGCAAGCACACTGAATACGGGGAGTCCGCCGATTCCCTGCGCGCGTTGCTGACTGAATTGTCGGAGCGCAGTTGAACCTAACGGGGTTCATTCACAGAAGGCGTGGTTGGGGCCGACCGCCGGGCAAACATACTTTTTCAAGACGAGCGCGCCATGGTGGACACCGCTCGTGACGGTGTCCCTTCATAGCAGTGGAAACAGTGGCAATATGTCACTTATTAAAAGCGGGACCCTTTATGCCGGGCAAATTGCCGGACTTGAAAAAAGGAACTTGCGTGGAAAATCCGGGGAGGTTCCGCTTATAGTTTGTAGAGAAACGCAACAAGGAGAAAAAACATGAACGAAGAACTGCTGCCCGCAATCCAAGACCAGAACCTTCCCGCGCTCCCGATCCCGCATTGCCCGGTGATGCTTGTCCTCGATACCTCCCACAGCATGTGGGGACAGGGGATGCAGGACCAGCAAGCGGCCCTGCGAACCTTCCACAAGACGCTAGGCGCCCTTGAGTTCCCCGACTCCCGGATCGAGATCGCCGCCGTCGGCATGGGCGACAACCTGAAAGTCCTCCAGCCGTTCACGCCTCTCGCTGAATCCGCAATCGGGACGATGTCCATCCGGCCGAAAGGCGACACGCCCGTTGGCGGCGCCCTGCGGCTCGCGCTCGACGAAATCCGGCGCTGGACGGCGTCGCTGCGCGGACGCGGCGAGGGCGTAGCCACGCCGCAGCTTATCCTGCTTTCCGACGGCGAGTCGTCGGACGACTTTTCAGCCGAGGCCGCCGAAATTCGCAGCGAAGCGGCGGCGGGGCGACTCTGCTGCCGCGCCGTCGCCATCGGGGCGCGCCCGAATCTGTCTGCCCTGGCTCAAATCGCCGGCGGGAACGTCTCTCGCCCCGACTACGGCCGCCTGCGCGAGACGTTCGCGGCAATCGGCGAAAAGGTCTCGCAGACCTACGAGGACGCCGTTCCGGAGATCCTGATGTCGGAGGCTGAATCTGTGCCGGAGGAGCGGCCAGGGCCGATTGACGCGCCGCGCCAGTCGTCATCCGGGCGGCTTGCCGGAAGGACCGTCCTAGTGGACGGGACGAACGTCTGCTTCTGGGCGGACAACGGCAATGGCGCGTCGCTGGGGCCTGTCCTGGCCCTGGCCCGCGCGCTGGACGCCGAGGGGGCCGACTGGCAGGCCTGCTTCGACGCCAGCACGCGGCACCATCTCGCAAAGGGCGGCAAGGGGGACGACGCCAAGTTCGAGGAGCTCCTCCGCACGCGCCCCGAGCGCTTCGTAGAGGCCCCGGCCGGAATCTGCGCCGACGTCTTCCTGCTGCAGGTCGCGGCTGCCGACGGCAAGGCCATCATCGTCTCCAACGACCGCTACCGCGACCACGAGGAGGAGTACCCATTTGTAAAGGACAAGAGCCGGCTGTTCCGCGGGATCGTGTTCCGCCGCCATGTCTGCGTGCCGAACCTTGGGCTACAGTGCTCGCTGGGCCCGTCTGATTCGTCCGGCGCCTATGAGGACGTCGTGATGGAGGAATCTGGAAGCGCAGGTGGAAAAACCGGACCCGGATTTCTTATATAAGGTGTAAGGACAAGTCAACAACCAACAACAAGAAAAGGAACGAAAACATGTCAATGCTTCTCTTCAGCGGTCTTGCAATTGCGGCGGGCTATATCGCGTCAAAGGTGTTCGGCGACGATTCGTCGAAGACGCAGTCACCCACGACCTATACATACACGCCTTCTGGCCCGTCAGTGACGCAGCCTGCGGGCGCAGGGCGGAAAACGACGTCGCCAAAGCGCAGCCGCTCCAGGGCGAAAACAACCTCCGCAACAACTTATGCGTCGCCCGCATCTGCCGCAGCCCCTGCGACCGGCGGTGGAGGCTGGATGGCGCAGTGCGACATGGGCGGCGGCAGCGGCGGCACGGCCGTGTTCGGAGACTCCGACGGGCCGGTCACTGTATATGACGCCGAGGGCATCCCGCTACAGCTCGGAATCGAGCAGGAGTTCGCGAGCGGCGGCGAGGGGACGGTTTACTCCTGCCCGAACAAACCCAAGTTCGTAATCAAGATCTACAAGCGGCGCATCCTGGAAAACACGGCCAAGCGCGATGCGCTTGAGCGGCGACTCCGCGACATGCTCGCCATTGAGCCGCTCAGGAACAATCCCGACGTCGCGTGGCCCCTGATGCCCGTCTTCGACGAGAACAAGCGCGTGGCCGGGTTCGTCATGCGTGCAGTGAAGGGCACGTCCATGCGGGCGCTCCAGGGGTCCGCGCAGATAAAGCGCCTCTTCCTGGGATGGAACAGGAAAGACCTTGCGCTTGTCGCGAAGGACTTTCTCGACAAGATGCAGCTGCTGGCCGGCAACGGCGTCCTGGTGAATGACTTCAACCCAGCAAACTTCCTGGTCGGGAAGGACCACAGGGTCATGCTCATAGACTGCGACAGCTACCAGATCCCCTCCAGGGATGGCGGAGAGCCGCACGTGGCGACCTCCTACTTCGCGTCGCACGTGGCGCCGGAGCTTCTCCGCAATCCCGAAGGGCTCAACAGGCCGCGCGGGCCGGAGCAGGCCCGGTTTGGCGCTGCGATAATCGCATTCCAGCTGCTCATGTGCGGGCTCCACCCCTACAGCCACAAAAACGGCGGAACACCAGAGGGAAACCTCAAGGCCGGAAAATGCCCGCTGGGCCTGAAGTCGGGATGCATGCTGCCATCGGGATGGTACAATCTGATCAGCTACCTGCCGTTCACCATGATGGAAACATTCATCAGGATGTTCCGCGACGGGCATGGAAACCCTGCTGCGCGGCCCACGCTGGCCGAGCTCAGGAAGCAAGTCGAGAAGTTCTTGTTCGTCATGGAGAAGGACCCGGTCCGTCGCGACCTTGCGCCAAAGTCGCCCAAGCCGAAATCCGACTCTTCCAACTGGTCGGAAAAAAACAATGCGGCCTAGATGGAAAAAACAAGGACTTCCCGCTTATCAATAGTGAAGGCAATTCAGGACAACCAACAACCAAAGGAACAAACCATGAAAAACTACAACGAAACAACCGCACTTGACGTCTCCAATCCCGCGCCGCGCTGCCCGGTCGTGCTACTGCTCGACGTATCGGGAAGCATGAGCGGCGCCCCAATCGACGAGCTCAACCAAGGCGTCCGCCAATTCCTGCAGGAGACTGCGGAGGACGAGGCCGCCGGCATGAGCGTCGAACTTGAGATCGTGACCTTCTCGGACAAGGCAATGCGCATCGTGCCGTTCTCGCCCATCGCGAACGTGAACCGCGAGCCGCGTCCCTTCTATGCGAACGGCATGACGGCCATGGGCGCCGCGCTCCGCATGGCGACTCAGGATCTGAGGCAGCGCCGCGAGCTCTACCGCAAGACAGGGGTCTCCAGCTATCGCCCCTGGGTCATCCTCATGACGGACGGTGGCCCGAACGACGACTGGGAGGCCGCGGCACGCGAAATGCGCGAGATGGGCGAACGCGGGCGCATCCAATACATCGGCGTCGAGATCGGACACAGCGCCGACCACCGGACGCTGTGCCGGATACTTCCCGCGCAACCGGGCCCGGTGCGCCTGCAGGGGCTGCGCTTCAAGCAGTTCTTCCGCTGGCTCACCGACTCGCTGCGCAGCGTATCGGCCAGCACGCCGGAGCAGGAGAACAGCGTCAGGTTCGGCGACATCCGCTCATGGGCCGATCTGGCGAACCTCTAATCCAGGCAAGACGAAAGGACCGACATGAACACGGAAGAAGAAAAGACCCCTTCAGCGCGCGGCTTCGCCGCATCAGTGCCCGGCGCGGGCCACATCCGCTACGGGACGCCCTGCCAGGACGCCTCCGGCGTGGCCCTCGCGCCAAGGCCGGCGGCCATCGTCTGCGACGGGCGCGGGAGCGCGAAGCTGTCGCACTTCGGCGCGCAGGGCGCTATCCGGGCTTTCTTCAGCCAGCTCAACGTGCTGGAGCCTTTCGTCGCCGGAGTCCTGGACCGCGCAGCGCCGCCTGAGAAGTGGGACGGCATCTGCCGGCTCTTCTACAGGACTCTGCTCCAGGTCAAGCTGGACTTGGCCGCTGAAAGGGGCGGGGAGGAGAAGGACTTCGACTTCACCGTAGCCTTTGCCGTTGCGGGCAAGGCGTCGATTGGATGCTTCCAGGTTGGCGACGGCGCTATCGTCGTCCGCCAGAACGGCGCCTGCGAAACGGCCTTCGCCCCGGACAAGGGCGAGTTCGCGAACCAGACGCAGTTCCTGCGGCCAGGCTGCGAGGAGTCCGGCAAGTTCCACGCGCGGCTCTTCCCGGCGCAGGGGAACGGGGGCGTCGCCATCACGTCGGACGGGCCGGAGCACCTGATGTTCCGCCAGGCCGACATGGCGCCGGGGCCGATTTTCGGGCAGATGTTCGACGACCTCGCGTCCGGCGAACTTTGCGAGCAGGACATTCGCGACTACCTGACGCGGCGGGTGTGGTCGGACGACCCGCGTGGCAACGACGACAGGTCGATCGCCATCCTGCTGCCGGGCGCGAGCACTTCGAGGAAACAGCCGATGCCGCAGCCAGCGGTGCCGGAACATCACACCCCGATGAGGCCCCGCATGGAGCTCCCGCGGGAGGAACAGCCTCGCGAAAAAAGGCGCGATGCCGATGCCCCAAAGGTGAGGGACGACACCTGCGCCGCGCCAAATGAGGCTGAGGAGGCCGATGACGAGATGGAGGACAATTTCGATCCGTCAAAAGTGACCGACGTAATTTGGCCGCCGTCCCCTGGGAGACCTATTCCGCGCGGCCATCTCTTGCGCCATCTTGCGTTTGCGGTGCTTCTCGTGGCGCTGGGCTTCCTTGCGTCCATGGTCTATTTCGCATCGTGCGCCGACGGTGACGGCGAGACGCGCCCGAAGGCCGAAAGACCAGAGGTCGTCCAGCCTCCGGTCGAGACCAATGCCGTTGAACAAGCTGCATTGGAAATATCTGAAACGGGGCAGCCCGATCCTGCCGGGGACGCCGGGTTGTAATCAGTTAGACGCAACACCAGAAATGGCACGAAATCGCGAATCTTGATTTTCGTGCCAAAAATTTTGCCATATAAAAATGGCACGAAATTTCTTTTTTTGATTTTCGTGCCAAAACTCCGGCTTGCATTTTTCCCGATGAAATGCGATAATCAAAGGCAAGAAAAGGGAGCGCGCAATGTTCATCGGACGCGAAGAGGAACTTGAATCATTCAACGGGCTGTGGGCGAAGCGACAGGCATCGCTAGTCGCCGTTCGCGGGCGGCGCCGCATTGGCAAGAGCACCTTCGTCGAGGAATTCGCGCGACGCAGCGGAGCGACATTTGTGAACATCGACGGGCTGCCGCCGCGCTCCGGCATGACGAACGCAGACCAGCTTGAAAACTTTGCAGTGAAGCTTGCCGCTCAGACCAGCGCGGTGCGCCTCTCGCCTCCTGGGTGGTTTGAGGCTTTTCGAATGCTGGACGGCGCAATCGACGATCGACGGCGCACGGTTGTCTTGCTCGATGAAATCTCTTGGATGGGCAAGTTCACACCGGACTTTCCAGGATATCTCAAGAGCGCGTGGGACACGGCACTGAAGAAACATCCCAAGCTTGTCCTTGTCGTCTGTGGCAGTGTGTCGGCGTGGATTCAAAAGAACATCCTCAACAACACCGGATTTGCAGGGCGCTTCTCGCGCGACCTTGTGCTTGGCGAACTGCCGCTGCGGCTGTGCGCGAAATTCTGGGGAGCGAAGGCAGCGCGCCTTGCCTCCCGTGATCTGGTGGATGTGCTGTCCGTGACAGGCGGCGTTCCGCGCTATTTAGAAGAGGTTGATCCATCGCTTTCCGCTGCTGAGAATGTCAGGGCGCTCTTCTTCCGCTCCGACGGAACGCTCTTCCGCGACTTCAGTCTGATTTTCAATGATGTCTTTGGCGAAAACGCGGGTGTCAAGCGTGAGATACTACGTGCACTCGCAGCCGGACCGCGCACTTGTTCAGAGCTGGCGGAGGATCTTGGCGTAGGGCGAGGAGGATCGATCTCGGAAAACCTGTCCGTTCTCGAGCAATCGGGATTTGTAGCAAGGGATGCGGGACTCAACCCGAAGACCGGACGCCCCTCGCGGCAGGATCGTTTCCGCGTCCGCGACAATTATACGCGCTTCTATCTCCGCTATGTTGAACCGCACGAGGAGGCGATCCGCAAGGGGCAGTTCAATTTTATGTCGCTGGAGAGCCTTCCCGGATGGGATTCCGTCCTCGGCCTACAGTTTGAAAACCTCGTTTTGAATGACGCCATGGCCCTCGTTCCATTCCTGCGCCTCGGCGGTGTCCCGATTCTCTCGGCAGCGCCTTTCCGGCTTCCTGGGACGAAGAAGGAACCTGGATGCCAGATTGACTTGCTCCTTCAGACACGGCGGTCTGCTGTCGTGGTCGAAGTCAAGCGCCGCCGTGAGATTGGCGAGGAGATTGAAGCGGAAGTCGCGCGCAAAGTTGCGAGACTTCCGGTTGCACCGGGTGTCTCCGTCCACACCGCACTCGTTTACGACGGCCACCTTTCTCCCGTCGTCCATGCCAACGGCTACTTCGACGCCATCGTATCCTCGCGTGACCTCCTCGGGCTTGACGGATATACCTTGGAGGATTGCTGACCATGCCCTTAACAAGCAATACTCCTCCGAAATCCGGCTATGATCTGGCCGCAAAGATTCTCGAAACGCATCCCCAAGACGCGATTGAGACGATGCTGAAATACAGCAACGGCGCGGAGTCCGACTGGCTTGAGTTCAAGGCCGGCATGAAGCTTTTGCCTGAAGATGAAAAGAAGGGCGATAAGCCGGACGATCTCTATTGGGACTATGTCCTGTCCATCGTCGCGATGGCCAACACGCGCGGTGGCGCCTTTGTTATCGGGGTTAATGACAAGACCCACAAGGCAGTTCCCCTCTCCTCCTGCGATCCGAGGCATGTCCTTGAAGAAGAAGGGACGGAAGGATATCTTCGCAAGGAAGTCCTCAATCGAATTGATCCGCGGGAGCGAAAATGGACGACGAAGGACGGAACCATTTGGAGCCTTGACGCGTCCATCGCCCCGCAACTCGAAGGTCGTTTCATCCCGTTCGATGGAACGGACGTGATTGTCCTTCTTGTCAAGCCTATAGAATCTGGACATGAACTTTTCGTGTCCCAGCGAATAAAAAGCGGCGATGTTTTTGAAAGTTTGCCATATCGCCGGTTGGGCGAGGCCGGAGAGGTCAAGAGGCATACCAAGAGGGCGGATATTGAGAACTATCCTAGAACGCGAGAAGTTTTGACTTCCCGCTTCGGGTCGATTTGTGCTGAGCTTGACGCAGAGTCCAGCGCTGGACGAGAGGACGCCGAGTTGGACGATGCCATTCGCGTCTATTATGCCGATTTAGAGAAGAAGACCCGGCAGCGTTTGCAGGCGTTCGTTCCGCTGGATGCAGCAGGCGATGAAGGATCTGACGAAGAGGAAGAGCCGGAATTCGAGGATCCGACCGCGATTTCGGTATTCGATGAGGACGACGAGCCGATTAAGGGGGCCGAGGGAACGAAATCGTCCGAGGACGCGGATTCTTCCACGCAAGACGACGATGACTCGGACGAGTCCGATCAAGACGATGAGTCTGACGAGGATGACGAGCCGAAAGAACCGAAGACCATTCGAATGGGGCTCTCGGAATTGCTGTGCCAGTATGACCGGGTCGTTCTTTCCGGTGAACCCGGTGCTGGAAAGACGACATGTCTGGCCCACTTCGCGGTAGAACGGGGGAAGAAGCAGGGCAATAAACCCCACTTGTTTGCGTTTATCCAACTTGGCCGGTGGGCGGCCGGCGGTAGCGTCCTCGGCCTTGTCGGAAAGGCTTGCGGACTGACGCTGGCTCAGATCGAGACGCTTCTTGAAGACAATCGCCTGCATCTGGTTCTTGACGCATTGAACGAGTGTCCTGACCATCTCCGACCGGCGGCGTTGGAGAACATCCGCGTTCTCATCAGGGAGCATCCAGACCTGCCCGTAGTCCTTTCTTCGCGAAAGGCAGAAGGGCTGCACCTTTCCGGCTTTCCGGTTTTTGAAGTTCAGGCGATGGACCGCGACCGGCAGCGGCAATTCCTCGAACGACATCTTCACAATGCGGACAAGGCGTTGGCCATTCTTGAGGCACTGGAAAAACAACCGGGCGGCGCCTCCATTGCCCAGAATCCCATGCTTCTTCGCATGGTCGTTGATGTCGTGCGGGATTCGGAATCCCTTCCTGTCGGCCGTGCCACGCTCTACCGGGCATGGTTGGAAAAGTGGTATGCCCGCGAGGAGAAGAAGGCAAGGCAGGCAAAGGATGCCCTGCCGTGGACGGCAGAAGAGGCGATGCGCCTACTTGCCCGCTTGGCGTTCGCGGGACGCGCCCAGGGCTACCGCGACATTCCCATTGACCTCGCCAGGCAATCTCTTGATGGCGTAGATGAGGCCTTCCTTGACCGTCTCTGCCAAGGCCCCCTGCTGGACATCGAAGAAGACTTCGTTCACTTCCGCCATGAGACATTCCAGGAGTACCTCTGCGCGGAATGGTTGCTCGCTGAACCGACGGCATTGGACACCCTTCCTGAGAAAGACTACGATACGTGGGGAATGCCTATCGCCTACGCGGCAGAATTGCGGTTGCCAGCAAAACTACCAGATGAATTATCGGAAGTGGTCTGGGAGATGAATCCGTGGATAGCGGCATTAGCAACGGCATCGCTGTCTCCAAAAATTGATGCCTTGGAGACCTCCCCAGAACTGTTATTGTCAAAAGCCATCTATTCTGGAGAGTATCTTCTTTCCGACTCATTGAGAGAGGCATTTCGGGCCGTATTTGAAAAAGGGCAGCTTTTTAAACTTCGAAAAGCATCATTTACATACTTTATTCACCTAACCAACGAACTTCAGGGAAAGTGGTTGAACTTTGAATGCGCGTGTGTCATAAACATGCCTCTAATCGTAATCGGAAACTACAGTCTTTTTTCGCGAGGAATAATCCATAGTTTCATCACGAAGTGTCGTTCAAAAGTCGACAATTTGCTGATTCTTTCACATGAGTCGATGATAGAGAAAGGTGGACGGTATTTTCCTGATTTGGTGGGGTATTTCGCTTTAAGATGGTGTCTGTGGAATTCCAAAACAATCAAACCATTTGTACTCTTGCAAAATCTTATTAAATTGTGTAAAGACAAACCATATTTATGTCCTCTTCCAATTGATGGAATGCAGATATTCCTTCAAAAATCCGTGGCGCAAGGGCAATGGAACCGACAAATACAGCATTTCGAGTATATATTTGGTGAGGATTTCATTGAAAAGACTCTTCGTTCCATCCATTTCAATCCTCGGTTATGGACACAGCCGGGTATTATTGCTTTTTTGCGTTTTGCGAAAAAAAAAGAGTTTGCAATTTATGAAGCCTCAAAAAGCCTGTTAACATATGCATTAAACTCGCTTGAATGTTTTTGCGTTTCACCATCGAAAGACGCCGTTGATAATATCTATCAATTGTGTACGTTGTTAGATAACTCTGATGTTTCCAACCTGCTACCCACCCTTTCCCCATTTGGAATAGCCGTCCTTAAACGAGTCGGATTCAACCCTGATGGTCTTTGTGAACCTTTCTTCGCACAATTGCCTATTGCCAGTAAAGAGCCTTTGCGCAAAGAGGATTTGGAAGATGTTGAGAAACGCCGAAAAATACTAACATTTCTTCTTACTCAAAAGTTTATAATGGAGGTCGTCAATATCGACAAACACCACTACACCACCAAGGCGCGGAGTAACGGTAAACATGTTACATTTGATATAGTTCATCGAGTTTTCTTCCGCAACGAATCTTTTTCAGAGGGAGTCATATGGAAAAATCCGAAAAAAAGGAACTTTGTCCTTGGTTCTTTATGGATGGTCCATGTTTCAATTGCGAAGACGAACAATGACTACAGGTATCGAGTTGACTTCGCCACACCGGTTTCAGGAAAGGAGCGGTTTGAAATTTACGATTCCAAATGCAACGCCAAGAATCCTGGTGCCGACACTCCGCCAGAGATTTCAAGTCCCAGTTCAACCGCTTTTCCTACAGAGGAGACGACGCACAGCACCAATGCTGGATTGAGAGCATTCTCACGTTTGATTTCATCAGCAAAAGATAAGCTCCTTTCAACGATTCCGTCTTTCGAACAAAATGACAAGTTCCCGAAAGATGATATGGCCACCCAACTAGATGACAGTGCTAGGATAAATGCGGAAAACAAAAAAGATGAGACAGAAAATACTGGGGATGATGCCATGAGGACAGATAATTCCGAAGAAAAC
The DNA here is from genome assembly GCA_017962605.1 of Kiritimatiellia bacterium. Taxonomy (GTDB): domain Bacteria; phylum Verrucomicrobiota; class Kiritimatiellia; order RFP12; family JAAYLN01; genus RGIG5952. Next base: position 23,462 of record JAGCUY010000117.1, read on the forward strand.
AGTCAAAACGCCCGTTTTGATGAACGACTTTTGAGCGAGAATTCTTATCGCAACAAGGTTGAACGGCAAGTCACGGGTCGAGTATTTGGATTTGTCGTTGTCAACATCTTGAACCATGGCGCTATGTTGACTAGCTCGGAGTTCGCGGAACCTGTTTTCTGCCATAAATCCGTTTGCCCCGAAATAATGAAGTCCTCTGGTGCGCAAGTTGATGCCGAAGTAACGCTTCGGTATCAAGCAAAGACAAACATGTGGGGGTTTGCCATCAAGAAAGTCCTTTCCATTTCGGGTGTTCCGTATTCTGGCCCAACATCTGACATTAAAAACAGCACCGTTAACAGGGAATACCAGAATGAAGTGACTCAAAATTCTCAAAACAGTGAAACAAAAGATGGAGGCATTTCTGCCTCAACACCACCTGTGAAGTCGCCTAAGGCTTCTCGCATTTATCTGAAAACAGATCTTGTTGATGAATCCTCCCGCCTACAGATTGAGCGAAAACTGAAGGGCGTTAGATGGGAAATGAAAGTTCATTTTCTTTCCGAAAACCGCAGTTATGTGCTCTTTAGTCATCCTTCATTTCCCGACAACGTATATTGCCCCATCAGCTCGACATTGTATAGGGACGTCTTTCAAGTTGGGCAAGTGTGGAAAGGCAAAGTTCGCATTGGCCAAAACAAAAAGGGCTCTTTTTATTTTGTGGCGCGAGGCGTCAAGCCTGTCTCCTGTGTTCCCGGAAACGAACTGCAATCACAAAACCCGGCAAGAAGGGCGAATCCTTCACCAGCCGCAAGGTTGCCGCTTAAGTCGAAAGTTGTGCTGCCAACTCCTTCAAAGGCCAGTTTTGCAGTAATCCCTTCAACTATCCACATTTACATCGACGAGGCTTGGCCGGGAACTATAGATGAGGCGAAGAAGGACATCGGGGTTATTGCAGGTATCGTGTGGATGGGCGATGAGCCGGATTACGACGTCCTTCCCAAGATTGCTACCCATCTGCACAGTTCTGGAAGGTCTGAATTGCAGACACTGCTCCTGTGCAAACAGGCGTTCCCATTCGCCTTCCCGATTCGGTTCACCGCCACATTCAATCCAAATGTGGGAAAGTATCTGAATCTCTTTCGGGATGCCATTGTTGTCCTGCTCGGTTGGGTTCTTCCTCGGCCGAATCGTTTGACGAAAGTCTTCATTCATGCCGAGCATTTCGACACCCTTTGGGATGGAACGAATGAAACGGACCATTTCCGAGCCTTATTGGCCGGTGTGTCCATGATGCAGAATTCGAATCGTCTCACCCAGTGGTCAATCGAAAAGGTTGAGTGGCAGGACAAACCATTCGAATACATTCCATACGGCGATCTTGTCGGTTACCTGTTCGTTGGAACATCCAAGGGCAATAAGATGGCAAAAGAGTTCCAAGTCGAGCGATGGCCGGGCTGCGTTCCGTTCTCGGAGAATCTCCTTCCCGTCCTTCGGGATCTGGATGCCGCAGATGCCACGAGCGCCGCAGGCTCGCTCTTCTTCTTGTCCCAACTCTGCGGCGGCTCACAGCTGTTCCGACATTCGCTTCAATCCATCCTCGATTCGGCGAAGCGGCAACCGGAATTGCGGAATGCTATCCTCCGGCGGCTTTGCGAGGAATACGAAAAGAAGGACCGAGATCTCCGGCGGATCGAGCGAATCGCGGATGCGTTCTTCGAGACGTTCCCCGATGAGATGTTTGCCAACCAGCCAAGGTTGCGATTCCTGCGGTTGCTTGCCGCGTTGCAGCAGGCAAATCATGATGGCAATCCCGCCGCTGGTGATGCCGCGTTTCGCTTGTATGACGGGTTGCGCGCGGACATGTTGAAACGGGATTTAGAGTTGTGCGCATACGGGGACTTGAATGTTGCCGTGCATTTCAATGACCGCTTTGAGTTCGGGAAAGCGGAAGCACTGCTGCGACAATGCCGTGAAGCGCCGTCCTTCCAGTCATTCCGCAATCGAGGTCGGCTTTTGAGTAGCCTCGGGCAATCCGCCGCCTTGCAGGGTCGATACGCAGAAGCGGATGACCTTTTCCGCGAAGCGCTTGATGCATTTTCTGAACTGGGGGCCGAATCAGCGGAAGAGGTGGACCAGACGCGTGTCTACAGGGCATTTGCGGCGCTGGATGCCAAACACCCGGAGCGGCTGGCTCTCGTGGAGGCGGCTCTTGGAGCGCCTCTCTCAGAGGCGGCTGGCCGATGGGAGGCGGTAGTGGGGTATCCATACCACGAGCATCTCCTGGTCAAAACGCTGTGGATGCTCATCCTCGACGATGACCCTTCCGCCTCGAAATGGGTGTCATCCTATCTCTCGACCAGTGCCCGTTGGGGAGAATCCCGCCAGCATCCGTGGGAGTTGATCCTTCTATACCGAGGGCTGCTTGCGTGGAAAACAGATCGCACGCTTGCCAATCAATGCTTCGAGGAATGGGATGAATGGTTCAAATCCGTTCCGCACGGTGGTACCCTTTCGCTGATTCAAGGTTTCGGTCTTGTCGCCATGAAACGCCATTGCGGACGTCAGGTTGACCAATCGCAATTGGAATCGCTGCTGGCCCCAGTCGCGAAGGCGCTTCCTAATACGGCCGAAACTGTCGATGCGTTGTTGCGGATTGCCCTGGACACTTCGCCGGATTCCATTACCAAACTCTGGACGCTTCTGCCATTCAATTATTGTTAGGGATTGCTAAAGTATCCCCGCATCCGCTCCAGCACCATTTCCCCGATCTTGTATTTTAGGGCGTGGTAGTCTTCCGGTCTGACTACGATGACATCGTCGAAGTCAAATGGAATGACTGGTGTGTCGAGACGAACTAGGTCAAGGTTCTCCTCGTCCCAGCGGTAGTTGGCATGGCGGGCGGGGTCGGGGATGGCGTCGGGCTTCAGCAGGTCGTTGTAGGCCAGGAAGTCGGCTATATGCTGGCGGAGGGAATCCTCGGGAACCTGATGGGCGTCGGGCTTTTCAGGCGTGACCTGCTGTGCGGCCAGGTGCTTCTCGAATTCGCGCGGCAGGAAGTTCATGAAAAGAATCCGGTATCCGGCAGCGCGGGCGGCCGCTGTGTAGGGATGCGTCTCCCAGGGGTGTTCGTCGGTGTTGTCGAGGACAACGAGTCCAATGCCTTCCGCAAGCGACGCCTTGAAGGCCTCCAGGTTGCGCCTGTGGTATTCGCCAAGCATGCGGATGTCGAAGACGTAGCGCCCATCGACCATGAAGTAGTCATCAGTCGAATGGACGCGGACCGACACGCCTTCCCGCTCCATCGTCGCGTAGATGTTTCGCGCAAATGTCGTCTTCCCAGAACCGGGGACTGCGCGGTTGATCAGAATGGTGGGGCTAAGGCGGAGACCGTTTTTATCAAGCCTCGTGTTCATGTGTAAATAATTATACCACATGTCGCCATGCCTGCCCTCTTTCTGCGAATGTCCCGCCCGGAGATGGCCTGCGTGCATGGCGAGCGGCAAGAAGTCTCTGTGCCTCCGTGTCTCCGTGCGAGCAAATGACCGGACAGGCAAATATCTGCTTTTGCTTTTCAGGGGCGGATATGGCATAATGAAGAAGTTTACTGTGTAATGCAACGTAACGAGACATCCTCAATGCTTGTGGGCGAAATCCCAATTACCCTGGTGCGCAAACGCATCAGGCACATGCACCTTTACGTGAAGCCGCCAGACGGGCGGGTTCTCGTCACCGCCCCAAAGTCGTCAAGCGACAAGAATGTTGCGGAGTTCGTGCAGGAGAACACGGAATGGATTGCCCGAAACCGCGAAAAGGTATGCCGCCGGGCTCGGGTGGCCCAGGAGGAATTTGTTTCGGGTGAGACGCACTATCTTTGGGGCAAACCGCTTTCCCTGAGAGTGATTGAAGTTGCAGAATGGGGTGGCGTTTTCTTGTCCGGAAGCGAACTGCTGATGTTTGTGCCGGAAAGGAGCACGGCTAAAGAGCGCAAGGCATTCTTGGCGGAATGGTATCGGGATCAGCTCGCCGCCGCCATTGCCGAAGACATGCCCGTGTTTGAACGCCTGACGGGGTTGAAGTGCTCAAGCTGGCAAATCCGCGACATGATTCGCCTGTGGGGGAGCTGCTCGCCAAGAAGGGCGAGTATTAGGCTGAACCTTCAACTGGTTAAAAGGGAAAGGGTCGCGCTGCGCTATATTATCCTGCATGAGCTATGCCACTTGAAGATCCGTGGCCACGGCAAGGATTTCAAGGCAATGCTTGACAGGTATATGCCGGACTGGCGCGATGTGAGAAAGAGCCTCAACGAAGTCTCGCTTCCTTAAACCACCCACCCTCAAGCAGCCTTTTGGGGGCTGTGTCGGCATTGGGGGTGTTGCGCTAGCGGTTGCCCTTTTCGGCGAAGGCGGCCTTGTCGGCGAGTGAGACGTGTCCGTCCACCATGCCGTTGTCAAGGGCGTCGCGCTTGCGCGCCTCAAGGTCGCGGAAGAGGCGTCGGATGTCCAGGATCGAGCCGATCGTGAACCAGACGGTTGTGCCTATGCCCAAGACGAACGGCACCGCCAGCGTGATTACAAAGAAGTACTGGCTCCACTCGCGGACTCCCCAGTGGAATGCCTTGCTGGCCACGTATGCGCCAATGAATGCGAAGAGGAACTTGTAGAAGATGGTGTAGAAGAAGACGAACCACGTGATGATCTTGTCGCCGCGCGAATACTCGGGGGTGATGGAGACGAAGTGGTTGAGGAGTGTCTTCCAGGTCCACTTGGTGTGGATGTCCTTCTTCTCGTCGGCGCCGGCCCACTGGCCGCGGTGGAGAAGTCGCTCCAGGTTGAACGGCTCGCGGCAGGTGGCGAGCGAGACTCCGAAGTAGAGGATGTAGGCGGTGATGTCGGCGATGAAGCCGATCTCGGTGGAGTTGATGGGGAACTTCACCGGCCAGAGTTCGTCGCTGACGCGCCAGTCGATCCAGGGGTTGAAGGGGGAGGAGACGACTTCGAGGAAGTGGCGGAAGCCGACATCCCATCCCTGCGTGACGAGCCAGGGATAGACGCCCGTCTGCCAGTTGCGCTGGACGAGGAGCCCGATGAGCGCCAGCAGGCCGCCGGCCGCGAGCGCGGCGTATGCGCCGGCCGCTGTGCCGCGCCGCCAATAGAGTCCGCCGGTGACCACCACGCCGGCGCCGGCGATCCAGATCGAGCAGGCGATGGAGACGAACATGTTGATGTAGTCCATCTGCGCCAGGAAGTAGGAGCCGCACCAGAAGATGACGCCCATCAGCACCACGACCGATTTGAACATCAGGAGGTGCGTTTTCTGCGATGGCGGTTTTTTGAAGAAGGGCCGGATGAAGTCCTGCACCCACGTGTTGGAGGAGTCGAAGATGCGGGTGTCGTCGGTGGAGACGACGAGAAGGATGCAGAGCATGACCAGCATGGCGGTGAGCCAGCGGGGGAAGAAGTTGCGTATGACCATCGGCAGCATCTGCTGCATGTAGGTCGTGCGGTAGCCTTGGAAGAGCTTGTTCGCCTCCTCGGCGCTGTCCATGTTCTCCAGGTAGGTCTCATGCACGGCATTCAGATAGGGCGTGTCGAGGTTGGCGGCGCGGGAGAGGGGCGGATCGACGCCGATTTCGTGGCGCTGGACCGGGAGTTCTGCCAGGCGTTTGCCCACGGCGTCGACGAGGTTGTGGTCGGGCGATAGTTCGTCGGAAACGCGGACGGAGAGTTCCTGGCGAATCTGGTGGGCTTCGTTGGCGAAGTTCTTGTGGTTCATCACGGCGAGGAGCGCCAGGACGAAGAGGATTGGGAGGAGGGCGGAGAAGCCGTTGCCGAAGTTGCCGGTGATGCCGGCCATTTTCTGCTCGTGCGGGGAGCGGGCGACGGTGCCGTAGCCGTTGCCGACCCATGCGCCGCCGAAGATGCGGTGGAAGACCGTCACGACGAGTGCGAAGAGGTTGAAGTCGCGCAGTTCGGAAATGTCGTAGGGGTTCATGAAACTCTCGCCGGGAACGCGGTCGGCCATCACGGCCGATATCTCGTGCGTCCACGAGAACTCGGTGAAGATATAGACGCACATGATCACGAAGATGGGGTAGGCGACTAGCCCCTGGACGGCGTCGGTTACAAGCAGGGAGATGCGGCCGCCGCATAGGATGAAGAAGACGGCGATGCAGAGGCATCCGGCCAGCATGAAGGGGAAGGTGGGGACGGTGTGGCCGAAGAGGTCGAAGCGATGCGGTATGCCGAGGAGGTAGATGAGGAAGCGGACGGCCACGGCGGGGCCGATGCAGTTGGCGAGGGCGTCGGCGGTGCCGCGCAGGATGGCGGCGAGGCGGCGGACCCCGCGGCTGTAACGCATCTCCAGGAACTGTCCGCAGCTCATGGCGCGCGTCTCGCGGAAGCGGTAGCTGATCCATCCGAAGAGCCCCATGACGATGGTCATTGGCAGCAATATCTGGTTCCAATAGTTCATCGCGTAGCCGGTGTGATAGTGGACCTCGGCGCTTCCGACGAAAGTGACAACGGAGAGTCCACCCATCATTCCTCCGGAAAGGAGGACATATCGTCCGGCGCAGCGTCCGGCGACGAGGAAGTCAGTCACGCTTCTGACATAGCGGCGGCAGCGCCATGCGGCAACACAAACACCAAGGACAGGGAGGATGATAATAAGAAGATGATACCAGGAAAACATAGTCTTTCTATTCTACCAAAACTTGTCCAGCGCCGCTTATCCCCGCGTGCATAAACAGACAGACAATTTTTAAATCACATGCTCTTTCCTGCACCATAGCGTTTTGCGTTGTGGAGGAAAAATGGGTCAGGGGAGGTCGGAGAAGTCGGGCCAGAGGGTGTCGGTGAATCGGTAGGCGGAGTAGGCGGACTGCCAAAGGAGGAAGTCGCCGGGGCGATGCGCCCCCCCGGTGCGGATGATGAGGTCGGGGTCGGGGACGTCCGGGGCGTAGAGCAACCGGCGGAAGGTTTCCTCGGTTACTTTTTCGTCGCGTGCGATGGCGGCGTTGGCGGCATCCACGATTTCGGCCCGCCCCCCGTAGTTAATGCAGACGATCAGCTGGCGGTCAAAGGCGGCGGTGCGGCGTTCCGCTTCGGCGATGCTTTCCCGAAGGCGTGGCGGGAGGTCGTCGCGTCGGCCAATTACCCGCAGGCGAATACCCTTTTCCACGAGCAGCCCGACACCCGACTTGAGCAAGGTGGCAAATATGCGCATGAGGCCGGCGACTTCCCTCGCGGGGCGCTTCCCCTTTTCAGAAAAGAAGGGGTAGATCGTAGCATGGCGGATGCCGCGTTCGCCTAGTCGGTCCAGGGTTCGGACAAGCGTCCGCGCCCCGGCCACATGTCCCGATATCGGCGGCTTGCCGCGCATCTCCGCCCAGCGTTCGGAGCCGTCCATGACTATGGCCACATGCTCCAGGACGTGCCTGAGGCAGTTGACGGCGCGTTCGAAAAATCGCTCCGGCGTCGAGGCGCCGCTGGTGACGCCGACCCTGCCGTAGCGCTCCAGTTCGTCCATGGCCTTCCGCACTTCGTCCATGTTCCCCGCCGTGAACACGGGGCAGCGGGCGATCTCGCAAAGCCGGCGCGTGTTGGCCGATTCGCGGCTTCCCAGGACAAGCAGAGCGTCGCCGTCGAAGCGCCGGACCGCATCCTGCCGCTCCTTCGTTGCGGTGCAGACATCCGCCACGCCCTCGACGCGGTATGTCTTCCGAAGTGCCTCGATCTTGTCGTGGACCTCGTCCGCGTTCATGGTGGTCTGGCTCACAATGCCGATTGCCTCGCCGGGTTTGGGCTGGCGCTTGTCCGCGATTTCGCCGAGGATGCCCTCGACCTCGACATGCGTCCTGTCGCCGAGGACGACGACGGGAAGGCCGCGCGCCGAGAAGTCTCGCGCCGCGCGGTGGGCGCGCGCGACGAAGGGGCAGGTGGCGTCCACGACGTTCAGCCCCTTGGCCTTTGCGCGCTCGCGGACTTCCGGCGTTACCCCGTGCGCCGGGAAGACGACCGTCTCGCCGTCGGGCACCTCCTCGATGGAGTTGACGAAGGTGTAGCCGAGGGCCTTGAGTTCCCCGGTGACGATCTCGTTGTGGACGAGATGGCGGAGGCAGTATGCGTCGCGGTGGCGCATGGCCAGGGCGATTGCGGCATCGACGCCTGCGCAGAGTCCGTGCGGGGTGAGGACTTCAATTTCCATGGCCTTGGAAGGCGGGCGCTAGAACCAGAGCGAGAAGAAGTTGTCCGGGTCGTCGATGCACGATACGGACCAGAAGTCGGCGACGGGGATCTCGCGCCGCACATATTCGCAGCCGGACTTGCCATGCTCCAGATAGAGCGTCCAGGCCCCCCAGGGCGCGGCGTTTTTCGCCAGGCGTTTCTCCGGCAAGGCGGTGAGGCACCATCCGCGCTGGCGGTTTACGGAGTTGAAGTCAAGCGTCTCTTCGCGCGACGTTCCGGCTAGGCGCCCCTTGGCGAGGACGAGCGGGCCGCGCATGACGGTCGCCGCCGGCGTCCGGCGCGCGAGGCCCTCCATTTCGGGCGTGTACCAGGTCATGAATTGCTTGGTGTAGCCCTTGGGCTTCTGCGTGTCGAGGTCCGTCACGGTGTCGATTTCCTCGGGGCCTTCGGCGGCGGAGTCGATGAGGCGGGGCGTCATTTCCATGAACAGGGCGAAGGTGTGTTCCCCGGCGGCGACCGGCAGGGAGACGCGCCCGCCCTCCGGCTTCGTCGCCACGCCGTCGACCACAATCTCCTTGGCCCAGGCGGGGACGCGCAGCCGGAGAGTGCCGGCGCGCTCCGCGACGATGCGCAGCCTGAAGTTCTCGGAAATCGGGTAGTTCCCGCGAAGCTCGATCTTCGCGCCCGGAAGGGCGATGTTGGCGTCGGAGAAGAAGTTCACCTCCCATGCGCCGTCGGCGGCCGTGGCGGCGACGGTTTCCGCCCAGTCGAAGAAGGTGCGGAGCATGTTGTCGGGGCAGCACTGGTGGAGGGTCATGCCCGTCTGCGCCGGCGCGGCGACGTGGCGCGTGCCGTGCGAGCGGATGATGTGCGCGCCCCATGAGCCATCGGGCGACACTCCGGCCAGGAAGGCGTTGTAGAAGGCCTCCTCGATGGCGTCGAGGTATTTTGTTTCGCCGGTGAGGAGCCACAGCTCGCGGGAGAGGCGGATCCAGTGCACGACGTCGCAGAGTTCGGTCATGCCGTTCACGCGGCGCCGCGCCCCGAGGAAGTGGTCGAAGTAGCCGGCGGAGCGCATGGGGTTCAGCTCCTCGTCGTAGAGGTGGTTCCAGAAGGCGACGACCGCGTCGAGGGCGCGCCTGTCGCCCGTGAGGCGGTGCCAGTCGGCCACGCCCTCGAAGTAGCTCATCAGCTCGTATGCCTTCGAGAGGTGCATGGGCTTCCGGAACCAGGAGGCTACGGGGCGATCTGATAGCGCGTCGAAGATGAGGTTCATCGCCGGCTTCGGCCCCTCGGACACGTCCGTGGCGCGGACGGCGGCCTCGGCGAGTTCGCGGTATTCGGCCTTGGGGACGAGGCGGTATAGCTCGATAAGCGGGCGGAGGATCGAGAGCGACGATATTCCGGCCCATGAGCCGGTGTCGCCGAGGGCGACCCCGAGGCGGCGCAGCTGCGCGACGAGGTGGTCTCCCATCTTCTCTGCGGCGCGCAGGCACAGTTCGTCGCCCGTCGCGCGGTGGAGCTCCACCAGCGCCCAGAGGGTGTATTTGCGGCCCCAGATGTTGAAGCACCAGTGCTGCTCGAAGTCGGGCGACTCCGGGTGCTGGCGCAGCAGGTCCTCCTGTGCGTATGTTGAGAGGTAGCCGTTCGGGCGCTGGTGTGCCTCGATGAAGCGGTGGGCCTTGTCGAGACACCATGCGGCGTGGGCGGCGTCGCGCGTGTGGCGGATTGCGCCCGCGTGGCAGAGCATCGTCTTGCCCCAGTATTCGTTCTGCCAGCCGGCGCCCTTGCCACCGTCGGGGGAGTCGTCCCAGTGAGTCGAGAAGGAGTTCTCGGCCTCGTCGTAAACTGGCCCCATGGCGTGGTCGGAGAAAACCCGCGAGTCTAGCATGCGGTCGAACATCTCCCCGGTGCGGCCGAGCAGATGCACGTCGCCGCCAAGCGGTGAAATTGCTTTGTCGGAAATCGAATTCATTTGAACAGTTCCTTTCCTGGACCGATTTCGCGGCTGGAGCCGTCGGGCGGACGAACCTCGGCGGCGCAGTCCTGCGGGACCTCGACCTCCATCTCGGCCCTGCCGCCAATGCGGCGCCAGGCGCATGAGAGCTTGCCGAAGGGGCCCATGGTTAGAGCAGTCCCCTGTTGCGGCGGATGAGGTCGATGCGGTCTTCCACGGAGAGGCCGGTGCGGCCGCGGTCGGGCGGCGTGCCCAGGCACCAGTCGAGGAGGCGCTCGACGCTGCTCTCCGCCACGTGCAGGCGGGTGTCGGAGGATGCGTAGTAGAGCAGGATGCGGCCCGAGGGCTCGATTGTCCAGCCGTTGGAGAAGAGGACATTGGAGACGTCGCCTACGCGCTCGTCGTCGCGCGGGACCATGACCGCGCCGCCGGGTGCGGCGATGACGCGGGCCGGGTCGTCGAGCGCGGTGAGGTAGAGGTAGAGGACGTAGCGCAGGCCGGCGGCGGTGCCGCGGACGCCGTGCGCTAGGTGGAGCCAGCCCTTCGCCGTCTTGATTGGCGCGGGCCCTTCGCCGTTCTTGACCTCCTTGATGGTGTGGTAGGCGCGGGCGTCGATGATGCGCTGGTCGCCTACGGTCGCGTGGGCGATGTCGTCCACGAGCGCCCAGCCGATGCCGCCGCCGCTGCCGGCGTCGATGAAGCCGTCCTGCGGCCGCGTGTAGAGGGCGTATTTGCCGTCCACGAACTCTGGGTGCAGCACCACGTTGCGCTGCTGGCAGGCACATTCGAGGTCGGGCAGGCGCTCCCAGTTGTCGAGGTCCTTCGTGCGGGCGATTCCCGCGGCCGCGACGGCTGCGGAGAGGTCTTCGGGGTGCGCCGGGTCGTGTCGCTCGACGCAGAAGATGCCGTAGATCCAGCCGTCCTCGTGGGCGGTGAGGCGCATGTCGTAAACGTTGGTGGCGGGCTCGCCCCATTCGGGCATAGTGATTGGCTCGGGGCGGAAGCGGAAGTTGTCCACGCCGTTCTCGCTTTCGGCGACGGCGAAAAAGGATTTGCGGTCGGCGCCCTCGACGCGCGCGACGACGCAGTGGCGGCCGTTGAAGCGGATGGCGCCGGCGTTGAAGGCGGCCTCGATTCCGAGGCGCTCAAGCAGCAGCGGGTTGCGCTCGGGCGAGAGGTCGTAGCGCCAGTCAAGCGGAACGTGGTCGGCCGTCAGGACCGGGCGCTCGTAGCGGACGAATGCGCCGCCGTCGTCGAACAGCTGGGCGTTGGGGGTGGTGACGAGTTCTTCGTGGCGCGCGCGCATCGCGGCCAGGCGTGATTCAAAGGACTTTTTCATAATTTGGCTTCCATTCTATCAAATATGGTGACGGCCCGTTCAGTGAAAACGCTGATTTTTCCTTGTTTTTTTGCCGCCCCTTGTGATACCATGGTATCCGTGCCATGAAAAGGGGAACGTTTATGGACGATATGGAAGAACTGGAGCAACTGACCGGACACGACTGGACCAGGCGTTTGATTGAAGACCCATCGCTTGCGGACGGGTGCCCGTGGAGTGAACTTGATGGCGGGGACTGGGTCGATCTTCTCCGTGAGCGGCCCCAGTTCGCCGACCGGTGCGACTGGGGTGAATTGCACGGCATGGACTGGATCGAACTGCTATCCAGGCAGCCGCAATTCGCGGACAAGTGCGACTGGGAGGAAATTCTAAACCTGGACTGGGAGGATTCTGATGGCGAAGACTGGGCCAAGCTGCTCAGAAAACAGCCGCAGTTTGCAGACAGGTTCCCGCTTGTGGCGCTAGGCGGCGCCGGATGGTCCAGCCTCCTGCGTGAACAGCCGCAGTTCGCCAGCCAGTGCGAATGGGGGGATCTGGACGAGGTGGATTGGGCGTGGCTCCTTCAAAAGCAGCCGCAATTCGCGGACAAGTGCCCGTGGGGGGAGATGGATGGTTCCGCCTGGTCGCTGCTCTTGAAGGAGCAGACAAGTTTTGCGGACAAATGCCCTTGGGTAATGCTCAACGGCGGCGACTGGTCGGGGCTTCTTCAAAGGCAGCCGCAGTTTGCCGGTAAATGCGATTGGTCTAAGTTGGGCGGCCTGGACTGGTCGCTGCTCCTGCGGGCACAGCCCCGGTTCGCCTGCAAGTGCGACTGGTCGAGGCTGAAAGGCGGGGACTGGGCAGACCTCTTGAAAGAGAAGCCGGAGTTTTCCGAAAAGTGCGACTGGGAGAAGCTGCGAGGCAGGGATTGGGCGAATCTTCTAGAGGCACAGCCGCAGTTTGCGGAGTTGTGCCCGTGGGAGAAGCTGGATGGAGACAACTGGGCGGCCTTGCTTTCCTGCCAGCCGCAGTTCGCCGACAAGTGCGACTGGGACGCGATGGGCGGCGTCAACTGGGTTACGCTATATAATTACCAAGGACTTCGGCAGTTCCCGCAGTTCGCGGAAAAATGCTACTGGTCAAAGATGTGTGGCAGGAACTGGGCCATTCTTCTTCTAGCCCTGCCGCAGTTTTCCGACAAGTGCGACTGGGAGAAGCTGAAAGTCGAAGACTGGGCATTGCTATTGAAAAAGCGGCCCCAGTTTGCAAGATTCAAGCCTGAATGAAGCCCTACTACGGAAACCATTCCTTCAATTGCAAAAACATTTTTCCCGCGAAAAACCCTTGATTTTCAACTTGCGCTTTGCTAAACTTAATCCCGCGCTTTCAAATTAACCATTTTTAACCACCCTTCCCGCCGCGAAGGAGCGGGGGACAACGATAAGGAGACAAAAAGATGAGAATCAGGAATAATCCTCCACAAACTCCATCACCTGATCAAGTCAGAATGTATCTTCAGCAATGGGAATCCAATGTTCCCCAGATAGGCGTTGGCAATTATTATGATCAAGAGGTTGCCGTTTCTAAATTATTCAAACAATATCCCAATAATACGGAACATTGGCAAATTCTCCTCAAGGTCACGGTACTTAACACTTTTTACAGTACAAGCATCTATGATGTCAACGCTGTTGCTAGACACATAGGGCAAATTCGCGATATAGACTCAAGACTTAAGGAAGGTGATGAGAACCTGGTTGAGGAAATCCAATGTGTTACCGTTGGCAGAGGAGATAAGCAGAGAGGTTTAATATTTTATTCTTTCGCAACTAAGTATTGCAGTCACCATAATCCGGAAGCTTTCCCAATATACGATAGTTTCGTAGATGAGCTTCTTTGGTTTTTTAGTGGTAAGGACAAGCGTAATATGGCGAAGAATATTAAAAAAATGACGTCTCTTACTACGAGGGGAAGTTTAAAGGATTATTCCACTTTTAAAAAAGTAGTTGAAGAATTTCAACAAAGGTATAATCTCATGGAATTTACTTTCAAAGAACTTGACAAATACATGTGGCTTCTGGGGAAGAAGACTTTTGTAAGGTAAGCTCGCAAAGCGGGGCGTCCGTGCCGGGAAGCGGTTCTGGAGCTGCACCGGCTACCCGGAATGTGATGGAACAAGGCCCCTCGACTAACCCCGAAACCCGGCTCCCGCCGCAAGAAACTTTTTCTTTTCCACGAACTTTTCCTTGTTTTTCCGTTGTCGCTTGTGTTATCATAGTATCCGTTGCCGCGAAATAGGTCGTGCAACAAGGAGCTAAAACACAATGGAAAACATGGAAATCAGAATAAGCAAAAAACTAGCATGGAAAATTGTGAGCGGAGGTCAGACTGGCGTTGACCGCGCCGGCCTTGTCGCTGCCATGTCGCAGGGAATCCCTTTCGGGGGCTGGGTTCCGAAGGGGCGCATTGCAGAGGACGGCGTCGTGCCTCCAGAATTTTACGCCATGAGGGAATGGCCAAAGAGCGGCTACCGCGCCCGGACGAGGGCGAATGTCGTTGATTCCGACGCTACTTTGATTCTAGCGGATGTTCTCCCGATTTCAACTGGGACGGCGCTCACAGCCAAGTTCGCGGTGGAAGTCGGGCGGCCATTCAAGATCGTCCGCCTAGGAGACGCCGATGCTGTTTCGCAAATCCGCAACTGGATGCATTCCCTGGAGAATAGCATCCTTCAAGAAAACTACGGACAAATCGTCCTGAACGTCGCCGGTCCCCGCGAGTCACGTTCGCCTGGAATCTTCGAACGGGCGAAGCGTGTGCTGACGGAAGTTTTCGCCGACTTCCGCGAAAGCGAAGACGACGGCATCTACGCGCGGCTTGCGGCGGATGACAATGAATTCGGCCGTATGGCCGCCGAAAGCGCTGAGACCCCTGAATCTTACAACGCCAGCGGCGATTGAGGCGGGAAGGACACTTTCTTTGACAGGATTGACAGAATTTACAGGATTGAAGCCGAAAAATCATTGGAGAATTGAATTTAAGGAAAACAACAATGAATGACGACAACGAAAACCCTGTTTATGGGGAAACGGAGGGCGAGGCGTGGTCGGAACTGCTGGTGGAGAAGCCCGAGTTCGCCGACCGGTGTCCGTGGGAGACTCTTGACGGCGGCGACTGGTCGAAGCTGCTGCGGGCGCGGCCGCAGTTTTCCGACAAGTGCGACTGGGAGAAGCTGGACGGCAAAGACTGGTCATTGCTTTTGAAAAAGCGACCCCAGTTCGCAAGATTCAAGCCGGAATGAAGCCCTCCTGCGACAAGCATTCCTCCAGCTGCTAAAAAAAGATTTCTTTCCCGCGAAAAACCCCTTGACTTTCAATTTGCGCTTTGCTAAACTAAATCCCGCGATTTCAAATTAACCATTTTTAACCACCACCAGCCCTGCCGCTGCGAAAGAATCAATCACTTTAAGGAACATTTTCATTGCACAAGTGCTTAGTATCTATACTGCATACGCCTAAAACCTTGTTTTTACGAAGTGGCAGGCAGTTTCTGGGAGATTATACGTATGGAGCAATCATTTCAATTAGGTTTTGTTCATTTTGACCGCAAGGACCAAGATAGATACTTGGCCGTTCTCAAACAGCTTGCTGACGAGGGGGCAATAGATGAGCTTGGCGTTGGTCGGATTCGCGATTACTATTCCAACCTGTTATTTCCTGGCATGTCCGTCTTGCAACAGCATGCCAAGTATTTTGTCGTTCTACCGCTTCTTTTCAAGGAAGCCGTGAAAGCGAAGGGTGGCTATCACACCCCTTCTGATGTGCAATCAAAGATTCGCAGCCTTGAGATAGTGCTCACGAAGCGGCTTTGCGAGGCGTGTCCTGGAGACGGGGGCATTACCGGGAGCGACAGCGAAGCGGTCATAAACGAGAATGGCAAGGGAGAGTATGTCAAGTACGATCCCTTGTACATTTATCGGTCTGGCTTGAAAAGTTTCGATATCTTGCTGAACGAAAATATTGAAGATGCCATAACTGAGGCTTCAGATTTGTTTCGCAAACGTCCCGTAAAACTCTCCGCGTCCGATAACGAGCAAGGCGATTCTGAGGACGAGGAGGCATTGATGCCCTTCTGTCGCTGCCCTGAAAAAGAATATGATTGGGAAAAGAAATGTTCGCTGGACCTGACTCGGAAAGAAGCACAGTTTTTACGTGACCACATACTTAACTCGGACAAGTGCAAGGGATCTCTTCTTCATCATATCCTTGAAAAAGGGATTCTCGTCTCAGGATTTGAAACATTCGATTCGTTTTTGACGGGAAATGGCGAATCTCTTCCCGAAGACCTGAAAAGAGAAGCGCAACTGGCGTCCTATTTCTCCGATTTGCTGGATGGGCTGTATTACTGCTACAACTGGCTGTTCAGCGGAAAAACGGATGAGAAAATGTGGGACCAATTCCTGAAATGGACGAAGGACACGTTCCATCCAAAATGCACAGGCATGAGGAATTCTCTCCAAGTGCCTTTCCCCCATCGTTTACAAGAGTTCAACGATGATGGTTCAAAATCGTTCTGCGATTCTGCAATTGAATTGATACGTCAGGAAGAGTGGAACGGACTTGAGAGGCTGATTGTTGGGAGGGAGCAGCAATGCAAAAAAAGAGGTTCTCGCTGGAAAATCGAGAACAATCAATACACATATAATCCTAAGAAACCCATTCACGACTTCAAGGTGGATTTTAGATGGAAAACAGTGCGCACGATCGTAGGTGAAATTCAGGAGGGGTTGGACCATGAGTAGAATGAAGATGGACAACGTGGTTTTCAATCGCAGCCTTTGCGATTCAGGATATCAAGTGGATTTTGTCATAGGCACGACCTATTCGCTCGACTTCGACACATTCATGTCGCTGCCGTTTTCGCTCGGTTTCATGGGAGAGCCGGAAGAGGAGATGCTTCAATCCCCCCCGCACCTTTTTGCCGCACTTCGCATGTGTTCGGAGCGTTTGGCCGTTTTTTGCAATTTTGCGGACATGCAGATACGCCCCCAGTCAAGGAAGGTTTACTGTGCGCTCATGGAGACCAGTGTGTTCCCCGTCATGCCTAGAACGACAAGGGCAAATCCGATAGTCAACTTTCACCCGAAAATATGGGTGGTAAAAGAGACGAAGGAAGACGACAGTGCCGACTCCCGAGTGAAGCTCATCGTCATGAGCCGGAACCTTACACGGGACGGAAGTCTTGATTGCATTTGCGTCTTGAATGGCAAGATTGGGACTGGCGAGGCATCCCAGGAGGCGCAACGCAAACATCTGCCCCTTTGTGAGTTTCTCGATTATCTGAAGCGTTTCGTGGCGAGGACAGAGAATCGAAAGGAAATCAGCGCAAAAAGGAGAAAAATCTCGGAATTGATCAATGACATCAAGCGGATTGAAGCCTTTGATATTGAAGGATCCGACTATGATGACTATGCATTTTTCCCCATGGGAATTGGCGGATATTCAGGGCGTGGAGTTCGGGAGGAAATTTCAACGGCTCGCGAAGTCGCGATTGTCTCGCCTTTTTTGGATGACAGAACACTGGCGCTTTTTTCCAATGCCAGGTCAAAAATGCTGCTAACTCGCGAAGAGTCCCTTTCAAGGGAGGCGGTTGAGCCATTTGGGAGGGACAACATCTGGACGATGAACCCCGACATGCTCCACAACAATCTAGGCGAAAGCGTCGATCTTCACGCGAAGATGTATTTCACTACCGCAGCCAATAGCAGCGATCACTACTTGTATCTTGGTTCGACGAACGCCACACAGGGAGGTTTCGACCGGAATGTTGAATTTCTCCTTAAACTTCACTTCAGGCCTTACAAAATCACTTTCGACGATTTCTGCTCGTTCTTCAAGAGGGATTCCGAGAACCGTTTCGTCAATTGGAACGGTTCGTTGGAAGGGAGTCCTCGGGAACCATCGGAATACGAAAGGACGCGTGACTTGAGAAAGGCGGTTGAGTCCATCCAGCAGGCGGTTTTCCAACGGGAAAACGATAAGTGGGCTATCATCATCAATGTGTTGGCAACCCCCGAAAGGTCGGTCCGCATCCATCCGCTCGTGCGGCCGGATCTGGAAAAGCCACTTAAAGGACCGGAAACCACGTTTCGCGGTTTGGCTCTTGCCCAACTCACGGAATTCTTCGTCATAAAACTTGATGGTCTTGAACGCGTCGTCAAAATTCAAGCCGAAGGACAAGATTGGGATTGGAAAACACGCGATGACGAGCTTTGCGTGAAGATGGGAACCGAATGCAGAGACTGTTTTATGGACTGCATATCCTTCTTTCTTTCCGAGAGCAAGTCGGTGTATATGGCCAATTGGAAAAGGAGGGGCAACGATTCTCTGATTTCCAACGAGTCAACCACGGAAAGCGCCAGATTCTCGGCGGTATATGAGGATTTGCTTCGCATTGCCTACGAATCACCGGAATCCTTTCAGAGAATCCGGAGTTTCGTCGAAGGCCTTCCAGAGAACATCGTCCCTCAGGAGTTTTTTACGCTGTGCGAGATGGTTGGCAAAGCGGGAATATGGAGGAATGGAAAATGGATGCCGGCAACAAGATGATGGATTTTCAGGAAGCCACTGCGAAGCGGATCGTTGATCTTTTCTTCGACAAATCCAACCCTCGCGAAAGGGTTCTTCTCGCTGATGAGGTTGGGTTGGGGAAAACAAAGGTGGCCGCCCGCGTGGTCTCACTCTTCCGCGAACGCATCCGCGAACGCAGAAAGGGAGAGGAGAAGGACAATTTCCGCGTCGTGTACGTCTGCTCCAACCTGAATATCGTAGATCAGAACCTTGATGCGCTGGGTGTCGCAACAAGGTTGGATTTCAACGAGAGCCGCCTTTCAATGCAGCATTATTCCCTTGAACAAACGCTGCGTGAAAACACGGACGAAATTCTCATGCCGCTCACGCCCAGCACATCCTTCGATTTCCGATCAACTGGACTTGCCAACGAGCGGGCGCTCATGTGCGTCATCCTTCTCAAGAGCCGCCAGTTTGAGGGAGAAGCTATTCAGAACTCCATCAAGGGGTTCTTCCAAGGCACGGTCAAGGATGAGGAGAGATGGGGGCAATTGCTTTCGCACTATAGCGAAGGAGTGGATAATCTAGGCACGGACTACCTTCGCAGAGTGGAAACCGCGTTAAGCGAATACCTCACGAAAGAGAACCAATGCGAACTATTGTCACGTCTGGGAGAGGTCGCAAATAACCCCACTATTCTTGGCGCAGGGGAGAAAGGCCAAATCATTTCCCGTCTCAGGCACGCCTTTGCTAAAATCTCCCTTGATCAACTGAATCCAGATCTTGTCATTATGGACGAATTCCAGCGGTTTCGGAATCTTTTGATTAACGAAGGGGACGACGAGCAGCAACTTGACGAGCAGAAACTTTTGGCAAAAGAGTTCTTCGCAAAAAAGGGAACCAGAATTCTCCTTCTGTCCGCTACCCCTTACAGACCCTTTACAACGCTGGACGAACTCACCGAAAGTGGCGTTGACGAACACTTCGATGATTTTCAAAAAGTGGTACTGTTTCTTTGCAACGGCAAACCCGAAAGGAAAAAAGCGTTTGACGAAACTTGGAAGCGGTTCAATACTGCCCTTGTCAAAATCAACGCCGACACCTTTGATAAGGCGATAGCCGTAAAGAAGGACGCGGAAGCAGCCCTTTACGGCATGATGTGCCGAACTGAACGCATCAATGAGGGGAATATCCGGACTGTTCTGCCCCAAATGAGCCTCTCGTCGGAAGATATCCGTTCGTACTTTGGGGCGCGGGAGCTTCTTGGCGCAGTCAATAACAATAAAGATGTGTCGGAGAAAAAGGTCCAAACCGTTCCCATCGAATATACGAAGTCATCTTCTTACCTGATGTCCTTCATGGAGCACTACAAGTTGAAGGAGTACATTCGAGAAGGGATCAATAGTTCTAAGACCAAATTGCCCGTCTCCAAGTTTCTCTACGTGCCGTACAAGCTAGTTGAAGAGTACAAGCAGCTGCCAGCGACGAACGCGCGTCTTCATAGCCTAGTTGACATGCTTTTCTCCGAAATCGACGCGTCGCGACTTCTTTGGGTGCCGGCATCCCGTCCCTACTATCTGACGCATGGGGTCTTCTCCCACGCTTCCGGTTTTTCAAAAATCCTCGTCTTTTCATCATGGGCGATGGTTCCGCGAATGATATCGTGCCTCGTGTCCTACGAGGCGGAGCGCCGTGTTGTGCGCGGATTGAAAGGGCGCAGGCGACCGGGGGGATATTTCAATGAGGAGAGGAAGAAGCGTTCCCAAGCTGATCGGCTACGATTCAAAGGGGAGGAGGAAAATCCTCTTTGCCACGCTTCGCCATATCTTGCAGCAATTTACAAACCGGAGGAATGGCTTGGAAAGGACGTCGGAGAAATCCTGGGCGCAATCAAGAACATAATCCAACCTAAAGTGGAGGAAATCGCGGCAAACTGGCGTACGGAGGGGGGAGGAAAATGGAAGATCGCGAGTCTCTCGCTTCTGATGCGTGCCCTTGATGGTGAGGCTGTGGAAAACCATCCGGGGGCAATTGATGATGTCAGTAAGGTGGTGGATACTCTCGCCCTTGCGGCTTTGGGTTCCCCGGCCATCTGCGCATACAGACTTACCCGCGACATGGAACAGGCAAATAACATAGCCAAATTCTTCGAATCGATGTTCAATCGTCCCGACCCCTCAATGGTCGTCACGCTTTGTGCTGGAAGGAAGGCGGAGAATTATGTCGAGGAGGTGCTGGAGTATTGCGTTGAGGGGAATCTCCAAGCCGTACTCGATGAGTATGACCACATGCTGGACGGCAAATGGAAGGATGTCCTGAAACATGGTCCCATGGATACCGGAACGTGGGATGTTGACATGAAAGGAAACAAAGGAGGAATTGAAAGGCATAAAATGCGTACATCCTTCGCTGTTCCGTTCTCGAACACCAAGATGGATGAAAAAACCGTAGCCGGAGTTTCCGCGCTCCGCACGGCGTTTAATTCGCCGTTCCGGCCGTTCGTTCTTACAACAACGTCGGTCGGGCAGGAGGGCCTGGACTTTCATTGGTATGCGCGCAAGGTGATTCATTGGAACCTCCCTTCCAATCCGGCGGACATGGAACAGCGCGAGGGGCGCGTAAATCGTTACAAGTGCCTTTCGATTCGCCAGCGGCTTGGAAAATACTATGGGAATGTTCCATCATGGGACGAAATCTTCAAAAAGGCCAAAGAGGACTTCAAGGGTGGTAATTCCGACCTGGTGCCATTTTGGTGCCTGCCGCAGGACTTTGACAACCCTGATCAGTCTCCGCTCATCGAGCGCATCATCCTCATGTATCCGCTCAGCCAGGACTGTCTACGGTACGAAAACAAAAAGAAGGTTTTGTCGCTTTATCGGCTCACAATGGGACAGCCTCGTCAGGAAGAGTTACTGGAAATGCTTGCAAAGTCGGATATTTCGCCAGACAATCTCCATGAACTCACAATGAACTTAAGCCCAGTTTCCCGTATTTGACGCCGTCTGGTCAAGGTGGGGCTTCTCGGGATTCGGGAGCCCCGCCTCCCGGCAAAGCCATTTTGTTTTTGCAAATTTTTATTTTTTCTTTGAATTTTTATTGACTTATATAGACTTTTGTGATATAATATTTGCGTTCATTTATCAAAGACAAAAGGAAAAGAATAAAATGAAAAGAATTGTTCAGTTTTGTGTCATCTTGTTGGCGGCAATAGTTTTTACGGCTGGGGATGCCGTGACGAAGTGCCGTTTCTGCGGCAGCGGTTCATACGGGAGCGGCTGCCCCTACAGCCCTTATGGCAAGCACCAGCACCGTGGCGTGGGGGCGATGTGCGAGTTTTGCGGCAGCAGCTCCTACGGAAGCGGCTGCCCTTACAGCCCCTACGGCAAACACAAGCACGGCGGCGACGGTGCAAAGTGCGTCTGGTGCGGCAGCAGTTCATACGGAAGCGGCTGCCCCTACAGCCCGGCGTCGAGGCACGAACGGTAGTACTCTGGGCGCCGCTGGCGCGTTGGGCGGAGCGCACCGCTGGCGCGCGATGCAAGGCGCCAGGCCAAGGCGGGGCTTTTCGGGATTCGGGAGCCGGGAGCGGGGAGCCGCCGAATCCCGAATCCCGCCGCGAAACCCGAAACCCGAATCCCGCCCTCTTTCAACTTTTCAACTTTTCAACTTTTCAACCCACAACCTCTCATCTTATGAAAACATCACTTGACATGCACAATACCGTGACGGGCAAACGGCTGGAGCGAATCCTCTCGCTGCAGCTGGACGCCCTTGAAAAGAACCCTTCGCTGGCGAAGACGCTGCCACCGCTGATGGTCTGGGGTGCGCCGGGACTCGGCAAGTCCAGCATCATCCGCAAGGCCGCCGACGACCGGGGCATCGGCTTCATCGACGTCCGCCTCGCCCAGCGCGAGCCCGTGGACATCCGCGGTCTGCCCGTTCCCGACAAGGACGGCGTGAAGTGGCTCGTCTCGAGCGACTGGCCCCGCGACCCGAAGAGCCGCGGGATCATCCTCTTCGACGAGCTCACGGCGGCCGACCGCTCGCTTCAGGTCGCGGCCTACGAGTTCATCCTCGACCGCCGTCTCGGCGAGCTCTACCGCGTGCCGGACGGCTGGTACATCTGCGCCGCCGGCAACCGCACCGAGGACCGCGCCGTCGCCGCCACGATGTCGTCCGCCCTCGCCAACCGCTTCATGCACGTGGAGCTGGGCGGCGACGTGGAGAGCTGGGTCGCGTGGGCGCAGCATAATGACATCCGCCCCTGCGTGACGGCCTTCCTCCGCTTCCGGCCGGAGATGCTTTTCCGCCAGGACGGCGAGAACCTCGAGCGCGGATGGCCGTCGCCGCGTTCCTGGGAGCGCGTGAGCCGCATGCTGGACGTGACGGACGGCGAGGAGGAGGAGCTGCAGCGCAGCGTCGTGCACGGAATCGTCGGCGACCGCGCCGGCATGGAGTTCATGGAGTTCCGCAAGCTCTCGGAGCAGTTCGACGACGTGCGGAAGCTCATGCTCGACCCGGAGGCGAAGATCATCATCCCGCAGCGCGCCGACCTCAAGTACGCGCTCTGCGCGGCGGTCGCCTACCACGTCTGGCGCGGCGAGACCGACGAGGAGGGACGGCGCCTCCTCGACGGCTTCTACCGCATCTGCATCGCACTCACGAGCGACTTCGCCTCGATGCTGATGATGGACGTGATGTCCGGCTCGAAGCGCATTTCTCGCAATGCGGCCTGCGAGCGGCTCTTCGCCAACCCGGGCTACAAGCCCTGGGCGAAGAAGCATGGAACCGCGCTGCGCGCGCACATCGCGGTGTAGCGCGATGTGAATGACGAGTCGGTTACGCCGAAATGGCGATTTCGCCCAAATACACACCTCTCTCCAACTAACTTCCAACAACGAAAGGAACAACCACACCATGCCAACAATAGCGATAGACAAGACCATTAAAACGGCTTTAAGTGAAAGCATCCCCGCGGCGACGCATTAGAAAGGAACCCCGCAATGACCAAGATTCATCTTAACGATTTGCAGAAAATTCTGGCAAGCCAGCCGTTCGTTTTCGATTCCTCTTCAGGCCACTTGCCATTCCTCCTCGTCGAGCCGTCACCCGAGCAATGGAAACAGCTTTCCAAAGGAGACGGGCACACTTCCATCGAAGAGGAACTCAAAAAGCGCCATTCGTCGACGCTCCTGGCGGTCAATTTCCATTTGCTGTTTCAGAGGAAAACGGGAATCCGTGTCTCCTTTGAAGACAAGGTGGCGATTCCCTTGCAGAAAAGCCCTAAAAACGCGAATCTGGACGTTTCCTACACTGAAGGGTTCCGGAAGATATATGTGGAAAGTAAGTTCCTCGAACCATTCTACGATTATTGCGGAAACAGGGACATCCGAACGCCGGGTCAACTGCTGAAAAGAATCAAGCCCTATTTGGATGAGAGCCGCTATCCAGCGGTTGCATCACCATCGGACGTTCGCCGATGCTTTGAGGATCTGGCGTCAGAAATCCGTTCCGGCCGACTCCTTTTCGTTGATGTCCAGCAACTGTTCAAGCACGCGCTCGCCATCCACCGTGCGGCCAGCGAAATTTCCCCGTGTCCCGGCACCTGCATTGTTCTTCAGTCAATCCGGTGGCAACCGACATCCAGGTTCTTGGCCGCCGCCAAAGATTGTGGAACGGGCTGGGAGAATACGATCAGGGAGCGGGAAGCGCACATTCAGGATGAAACCGAGATTTGCCGCCGGTACATGTCTCGGTTCATCGGGGCTCTCGGCGATGCGGACTTTTTCACATTCGAGGACTGCACCTACAACGAGCGAATCGATGCCTTGGAATCCGACGACGACAAACAGTTCCGTCTTCTGTATTTCTTATGAAGAAGAACATTCCCAAATTCTCCGCCCCTCCGCCCCTCCCTCCCTCCGTGTTAGGCGGAAGCAACAACGCCGCCCTCGCGAAACGCAAGGAGAAGGCGGCGGCCGCGCTGGCGCAGGACCGGCAGAAACTCCTCACGCGGATGCCGTTCGTCGGAGGGCTGCTGATGCGGCTCGACCTCGTGCCGGTGAGCGACCGCCGCCTCGACACCGCCGCGACGGACGGCGACCACATCTTCGTCGACATCGACTTCTACGCATCGCTCAACGCAGAGGAGCGACTTTTCGTGCTGGCGCACGAGGCGTGGCACTGCGCGCTCATCCACTTCGCGCGGCGGCAGGGGCGCGATCCCAAGCTCTTCAATGTCGCCGCCGACCTCGAGATCCACTTCGTCCTCACGGACGAGGGGCTCAAGGCGCCGTTTGTGCTTCCGCATGAGCCCTCATGGAAGGGCCTCTCGGCGGAGGAAATCTACGAGCGGCTCGTCAAGGCGGCAAAGAACGCCGCATCGGGCAGGGGCTCGAGGCCATACGACGTAGGCAGGGAATCGGAGCACATCAAGGGCTCGTCCAGCTTCGACCGACACTTGGAAAGTGCCGGCGAAGCTGGACGAGCCAATGAAGGGCGCGCCGATGGCGCGAATGAAGGGGCTGCTGATGGCAGCAAAGAAGTGGCCGGCGAAGCCGGCAATGAAGGGAAGTCGGCGAAGGGCATCGATCCCGACTATGCGCCGAATGTCAAGGAGGGGGCGGCGGAGCGGTGTCGCGGGCGGGTGGTCTCTGCCGTGCAGATCTACCAGCGGATGAAGGGAGATCTCCCGGCGGGGATCGCGGGGCGCGTCGCGGCGGTCCTGAAGCCGGAGCTGAACTGGCGGGAGCTTCTTTCGCAGTTCGTCACGAGCTGCTACGGCGGGAGCCGCCGCTGGCTGCCGCCTGCCCGGCGCCACGTCTGGAAGGGGCTCTACCTCCAGAGCCAGCGGTCGGAGCGGCTGCGGGCGGTCGTCGCGATCGACACGAGCGGCTCGACGCAGGGCTACCTCGCGAAATTCTTCACGGAGCTGACCTCCCTTCTCGGCACCTTCGGCTCCTACGAGCTTACAGTGATTCAGTGCGACGCCGAGGTCGGCAAGGTCGAGACGTTCGACGACTCCAATCCGCTCGCCCCGGACCACGAGTGGGAAACGACCGGCGGCGGCGGGACGGACTTCCGCCCTGTCTTCGACTATGTCGAAAATCACCCGGAGCTCGACCCGAACCTCCTCGTCTTCTTCACGGACGGCTGCGGAGACTGCCCGGATCGTTCGCCGCGCTACCCGGTGATGTGGCTCCTCACCAGGGTCGGCAAGGAGCAGCCATGGGGCTGGAACGTGAAATTTTCGGCCTCGCACGGTGCATAACGCACTGGACTCGGCCGAACGTGAATCGACAAACGGAACAACCCATCCCATCTCCCCCGGAAATGACCGACTACCTTTTGTGCCCTTGGAGCAGAATATGATGAACAACGAGACGAAAGAAAAGATCGAACAACTGCGGCGCGAAATCACCCGCCATGACCGGCTCTACTACGTGGAGGCGCGGCCTGAGATATCCGATGCCCAATACGACGCGCTCTACCAGGAACTCCTGTCGTTGGAAAAGGAACACCCGGAGTTCGATTCGCCAGCCTCCCCGACAAAGCGTGTCTCCGGCGGGCCCTTCGGCGGTTTCGCGAAGGTGTCCCATGAAATTCCCATGCTTTCGCTCGACAAGGTCCACTCGATGGAGGAGGTGGATGACTTCGTCTTCGGTCTCGCCTTCCGCCGGGGACGGGCCGAGGGGTCGGGTTTTGTCGTGGAACCGAAAGTGGATGGCGTCTCCATTTCGCTCCTCTACGAGAACGGTGTTCTCGTCCGCGCCGCCACGCGCGGCGATGGCATGACTGGCGACGACGTGACCGTCAACGTCCGTACGATCCGGAACCTCCCGCTCTCCCTGCCGCCGGAGGCGCCGCCGCGTCTAGAGGTGCGGGGCGAGGTCTATCTGGCCCGCGAGACGTTCGACAAGCTGAACGCGGAAGCAACGAAAAAGGGGGAGGACCCCTTCGCCACGCCCCGGAACGCCGCCGCCGGGACGCTCAAGTCGGCCGACCCGGCGGTTGTCTCGAGTCGCCGTCTCGAGGCCGTGGTCTACGCGGGCGGCGCGGTGGGATGCGACGGGTTTGGCCGCCATGCGGAGATGATCGAGGCCTTTCGCGCCTGGGGGCTGCCGGCAATCCGGGATGGCGTCCTCTGCCATTCGCTGGACGACGTCCACCGGGCGATCGACTCCCTTGAGGCGGCGCGCGGCTCGTTCCGCTTCGACGTGGACGGCGCCGTGGTCAAGCTCAACGACCGCTTCCTCTACGAAACCGTCGGTGCCTCGTCGCACGCGCCGCACTGGGCCTGCGCCTACAAATGGTCGCCGCCAACGGCCGAGACGACGCTGCGGAAGATCGTCTTCACAACCGGGAAAACCGGTCGAGTGACACCCGTGGCGGAGTTTGACGAAGTCGTGATTGGCGGCACGCGCATCTCGCGAGCGTCGCTCGGCAGTCGCGCGACGCTTGAACGGCTCGCCATCAAAGTTGGGGACCGCATCCGCGTGGCGAAGGCCGGCGATTCCGTTCCGATCATCGAAGGCCCGGCCGATTCCCAATCCCCTGTCCAGGCGCCCGTTCCAAATTCCGGATCCCCAGTCCCGAACCAGGTCGGCGCATCGGCGCCGGCAACCTCCATTCCGCCCGGAGGCGTTCCAGGCGACGAGTGCTTCACGGCCGTCACGACGAATGGCTGCCATTCCGGGTTCGAGGTGGCCTACGACGATGCGACGCGGACGCTCTACGCGAGGTTCACATCCAAGAAAGTCCGCTCCATCTACGCCTATGACGGTGTTCCGCGCTCCCTCTATGAGAGTTATCTGTCGAAAGGACGCCACCTCTACGGCTTCAGGATGGACATGCGACACAAGGCGTCGCGGCGCCTTCTGTCGGAGCCGGTCGGCAAGACGGCCGACGCCACCAAGGCTATTGTTGACAGCGTGGCTCCGCAGACTGCGGTCGAGCCGTCCACATCCCAGGAATCTACCACGCCTCCGGAACCACAATCGGTTTCGGCATGGATGAATGGCTGGCTCGGGATTGAGTCCGGGATGAATCTCCGGCATGAGCGGGAGGTTTCCCGTCACTTTGCCGGCAACAACGTGGCCGTCCGCTCTTCCGGGGATGGTCCTTCGAAGTCCTGGAAGGACGCCCTGGATGCCGTCCACCCCCTGTCGCTCAACCCGGACGTGACCTACGCCTTCAAGAAGCTGGCGGAAATCGGCCCCGGGGAGTGCATGAACGGGTGGGGGACCTTGTACCGCGACATCCTCCTCGCGAAGAGGGAGGATTTGTTCTCGCCCCGCCAGAAGGCCTACGCCTGGCTGATGTTCGCCGCGCCGCCGCTGGGGAGGAGAAGCGCCGGCTGGCGCCATCTCCTCCTGCTCGACGCCCTGGAGGAGTCCGGGCGCGAGGACTTCCGCAACCTCAGCCGGTTCCGCTACGCCGAACCCGACAAGCGCCCTGCCGCGCTCGCGCACGTCGAGGACTTCATTTGCGGCGACCTGGGCGCGGACGGCTTCGCGAAGCACTTCTGGAAGCACGTCGCGGACGGCGCGAAGGATGGCTTCACGGCGCGCGAGATGTTCCTCTACGCCTGCGCGAACTGCCACTCGGTGGAGTGCTTCGACTTTGTGGCCGCGCACCTGAAGCCGCTCCTCGGCAGCGCGGACTTCGTCGACGCGCTGGGCTTCTCCCCCTTCTTCTACACGCTCTTCCGGGAGGACTCCATCGCGATGCCGCCCGGCAGCTCCGCCGGCCGCTGGCCGGCGGTGGATATGAAGGCGTTTCTCGCATCAATCTGCGTGGCGGGGGCGCGTCCGGACCGCAAGTGCCGCTACGGCTTCTCATGGGAGGATGTGGAGGCCGTCGCGGAGGAGTTCCGGAACGAGGCTGCAAAGCTCCCGATGGGCGACGACCTGTTGTCATGCGACATCAGACTCGTGTCCGACGGGCCGGCCGCCGCGCCGGTAACGGCGGATGGAATCAAGGCGCTGCTGCGCTCCGACCCGGATGCGGGCGTCGCGGCAATCTCGCGGCTGCCGTTCCTGCCGGAATCGGCCGATTTCCCCTTCGGCGAGCGGGAGCGGATCGTCTCCGAGGCGATTTGCGACCGCGCGCTTCCGCGCCCGGTGCGCGCGCGGCTGATGGCGCAGTTCATCCATGGCGCGAACCTCGGCGGGATGCCAATCGGCGCCAAGGCGAAGGAGATCCCGTCCGCCTTCCTCGACAGTTTTGCGGGACGCAAGTGGCAGAGCGCCGGCAAGCAGCCAGGGTACCGCGAAATCCGCGCCTCGCACCCCTTCTTCTTCGAGAAGGAGAATGCCTTCGAACCCAAGACCGCGATTGAAAAGCGCATCAAGGAGGCGATCCAGGCCGATTCGCCCGCGCAGTTCATGATGCACGTCAACCTCGCGGGGGGCGGCCTTCGTGCGAAATACTTCCACGAGGTCCTCCGGCAATGGAAAACGGGGATTCTCGACTGGCTGACAGAGAACGACGAGAAGGTCGCGGACCTGCTCGACGAACGCACCATGCCCTTCTACGTCTGCGCCAACTGGGAGAATGCCGCGCACGCCGCAAAATATCTGGACAATGTGGAAAAGAAGCATCCGGGCATCTTGAAGACGTGCGTGGACGCCCAGGGACGCAACCTGCTCTGGTACAGCCTCTATAAAAAGTGGTGGGGAGGACAGGAAGAACTGTGGGACGCACTTCTTCGGGCGGGGTGCGACCCCGACGCCGAGACGGTCTGGGGTCTCTCCTGGCGCGACATGGACGAAGCGCTGAAATCGGCCGGGACCGGCGAACGTTCCAGCTTTGACTACGACGTGCTCGGGGACGGGAAGAAACTTGAGAAGATCGACAATACGTACTCCTTCGACACCACGGTGGGCGGAAAATTCTCCGAACTCACGGTGGTTAATCGCGCGACAGGGCTGAAGGCCATCTGGAGACTTGGCGACAGTCACCATAAGGTCGAGCGGCATCGGAACGGCTTCGTCCTCGATGAAAACCAATTCTTTGTCCGCCGCGCGGACGGGATGATCCGTTTCGACGGTGCGTACCGCCGATACACCGAGTCGGAATACAGCGGCCATGTCGTCTCCTCGCTCTACAACTTCATGGTCAAGAGAATCCAGTAGGGAGAGAAACCACTATGAACGCCAAGGAAGTATTGGACGACTACTTCAAGCAATGCGGCGAACGCAAACGGAAGCGCCGGGGCGCAGCCCCCGACGCTGCGGAGGCGATCGAGGCGCTGCATCCGTTCGCGGTCTCGCGCGTCGCGCGGTTCTGCGACGACGAGCGCGACCTGGCATACATCCGCTGGTCGACGGATCCCGTCCATCTGCTCGGCGACGCCCTGACGGCGCCGTCCTCCAAGGTTCCTCCGAAGGAGAAGGCTGCGATCTGGCTCGACTACCTCCGGTGCGCTCCGGTCGACGCCTACCTCGCGCGGCTCGTCTCGAAGAAGGTTCCCGGCTGCGAGGACTTCCGGAACCTGTCGCCGGACTGCTTCCACGGCCGCATCCACGTGACGGGGTTCGACCCGAACGCCAGGCGCGCCGACGCCCGGACGGAGGTGGAGCCCTTCCTGCGCGGGGAGACGTCGGAGTCCGTCTACGCGATCTCCTTCCTCCGGGCGGCGCGGAAGGACGTCTCGCCCTTCCCCGTGCGCGAGATGTTCCTCTACGCCTGCGCGCACTGCGCGTCCGCCGGGCGCCTCGCCTACGTCCTCGGCCAGCTCCGCCCGAAGCTCGGCCGTGCGGACTTCGTCGACGCGCTCGGCTATTCGCCCTTCTTCTACGCCGCCTACGCCCGCGTCCTTGCCGGCGAGGCGGAGCTCGGCCGATGGCTCGCGAGAGGGGAGGGGAGGACCTTCTGCGAGCTGATCCGGAAGGCCGGGGCCCGTCCCGACCGCAAGTGCCGCTACGGATTCTCGTGGAAGGACCTGGAGGCGGCCGCGCTCGAGCGTTTCGCCGCGAAGACGGCAGATTCCGGCGGCGCCGCGGCGACGGCCGTGCGGGGCGGCGAACCGGCCTCGCC
>JAGCUY010000118.1 GCA_017962605.1 Kiritimatiellia bacterium
AGCTCGCGCTGCGGCAGCGCCGCCTTCGCGCGCGCCACCCGCTCCTTCGCGTATGCTGCGATTTGGTCAAGAATAGTCGCCATACCACCTCTTTTTGTTTCTATATATAGTATCAAATTGACCCCGCCATGTCAAGCGGTTAAAGTGGGAGGAAGACCGCAAGCGCTGTGGCAATGAGATGGATCGCCGGTGATTCCCTAAGGCGCTATTCCAAAAAGATCCGCTGCCGGTATCGTTGCCGCAAAATAGTTTTCATCCGACACCAGTGGCGAAAGACATCCATCATAAACAAGTACCGGCCTCACCGAAAGCCTATGGTCGTAGCTGAGCCTGTTCACTTTCCCCTCAACCTCTTCAATGATGTTTTTGCCAATCTCCTTTTGGCGCTTGATCTCGACAACATATAGCGAGCGCGTTGTCTGAATTAGGCAGTCTATCTGGCATCCACGTTCCCGGTCGGTCGGGAACTTTCTATATGGCGACATCGACAAAATCCGTGAATTGTCGAGATGCAGTTTTGCCACTAGCGAGGGAAGCGCGCCGAGAATCAGGTTTTCAAACTGCATCCCCAGGATCGAATCCCACCCTGGAAGGCGCTCCAGAGATTCAAAACGGTAAGTGCCATCCTCAATCATTCCGCGCCTCGGGAGAATGGTCTGAAGATAGAAGCGGACATAATTGTCGCTTATTCTGTAGCGCACCTCCTGTCGCAGTTCCCCGGTTTTAGGATTGAGGCCCCTTTCGCAGGCGACAAAACCCGCTTGTGAAAGATCGTCCAAGGCATCGGCAAGATGCCCGTTCCGGTTTTTCCCAAGAGCATGGGCGATTTCACTGACTGTCATTGAGTGTCCTGAAAGAGCCATCAGCAACTTCTTGCGCTCTGACGACCGGCGGTCATATAGTTCGTCAAACATCAAGTCGAAATCCTTGAAAAGATAGCCCTCCGGGGAGAAGCACGACCGACGCAGTGATTCGTCAACCGTCAGTGACGGGTCGATCTCCTCAAGGTATCGCGGAACGCCACCCGTCACCGAGAGCATGTCAAAGAGTTCACGGGAAGACAGTCTTTTCGCAGCGCCACCCCAGAAAGACTGACAATCCGCGACGGGCAATTCCTTCAAGACGATATCGACTGAGGGCCTTCCAAGAAAGCCGCCGTTTTCAAGGATGTTTTCACGAATCCAGCCTGAGACGCTTCCGCAGAGAAAGAGAATCAAGTCTGGATGCTTATGGAAGAAATTGTCCCATGCAATCTTCAGCATTCCCGGGAAACTTGAATCGTAATGCCCCATCCATGAGATTTCATCCAGGAGAAGCACCGTCCGCTGTCCATCCGCTATTTCGTCATCAAGGTCCTTGAACGCCTTTAGCCAATCTACGATTTCATAGCTTTTTCCGCTTTGAAGTTGCAGTTGGGAGTAGAACCCCTTTAGCTGGTCCTTGTTTGACTTCGCCGTTTTTGGCGAAAGCCCTTCGACTTTTATGAATCTGGCATTGGATTTTGAGGCGAAATGTTCCACAAGCGTAGATTTTCCTATGCGCCTACGGCCACGTATGGTCACGAGTGATGTTCGTGTGACCTTGTTCCAAAGCCCATTTAGCTGATTTAATTCCTTCAAGCGACCTACAAACATACCGCCTCCATTTCAAGGTTGTTATTATAGCAGGACGTTTCCCCAAAAGCAAGGCGAACGGGCACAAATCGTAAAAAATCTTCAACTTGCGCCCGAACCTAAGCGTGATTCGGGCACAATATTGAACTTTTTGCAATCTTGTGCCCTTTTGCGACCCTCGCAGGCGGAATGCGCGGAACTATTTTCCGCGCCCGACCTTTTAGGTGAGATTGCCTTACTGCTCGTTGCTGATGCGCTTCAGGGCTTCGAGGGTTTCAAGCGCCTTGCCGGAGTCGATTAGCGTTCCGGCGAGGGCGATGCCGTCGCGGATGCTGTCCGCCTTGCCGCCGAGGTAGAGCGCCGCGCCGGCGTTCAGGAGAACGGCGTCGCGCTTCGCCCCGCGCTCGTCGCCACGCAGGATGGCGAGCGTTATCTCCGCGTTCTCAGCCGGAGTGCCGCCGACGAGTTCGGCCTTCGCGCAGCGCTTTAGCCCGACGTCCTCCGGCGCAAGCGTGTAGTTCTTCAGCCAGCCGTCCTTGAATTCGCAGACCGCAGTCGGCGCGCTCATCGAAAGCTCGTCAAGCTTGTCCTTGCCGTAAACGACCATGCCGCGCCTGACGCCGAGCCCCATCAGCACCTGCGCCAGGGGGCCGGTCAGGTATTCGTCATAGACGCCCAGAAGCTGGATCTTCGGCGAAGCCGGGTTGGTGAGCGGCCCCAGGATGTTGAATACCGTGCGGAAGCCCAGCTCCTTGCGGATCGGCCCCACGTATTTCATCGAGGTGTGGTATTTCTGGGCGAAGAGGAAGCACATCCCGACCTCTTCAAGCAGGTGCCGGCAGCGCGCAGGGTCCTGGTTGATGTTCACGCCCAAGGCCTCAAGGCAGTCGGCCGTGCCGCACTTCGACGAGGCGGCACGGTTGCCATGCTTCGCGACCTTCATTCCGCCAGAGGCCGCGACGAGCGCCGACGTCGTGGAGATGTTGAAGCTCTGCGCGTTGTCGCCGCCGGTGCCGACAATCTCAAAGACATCCATGTCGCCGGTCTCGACCTTCGTGGCGCGGGCACGCATCGCCGCCGCGCAGCCGGCGATTTCGTCGGCCGTCTCGGCGCGGGCGCTCTTCGTCGAGAGGGCCGCCAGGAAGGCCGCGTTCTGCGTGGCCGTCGTCTGGCCTCCCATGATCTCGTCCATCACCGTGTAGGCCTCGTCGTAAGTCAAATCGCCCTTGCCAACAATCTTGACTATCGCTTCCTTAATCATCGCGTTTTCCCTCCAAACTTACTAAACTTCCTAACTTCCTAACTTTTCAACTTCCTAACTTTTCAACTCACCCTTACCGAGGAAGTTCTCCATGATCTTGCGGCCGCAGGGCGTAAGGATAGATTCGGGGTGGAACTGCACCCCGTAGATCGGGAACTGCGCGTGGCGCACCGCCATGATCTCGCCGTCGTCCGCCACGGCCGAGACTTCCAGGCAGTCGGGAATTGTCGCGGGGTCGGCCGCAAGCGAATGGTAGCGCGCCACCTCAATCTTCTCCGGCAGCCCCGCGAAGAGCGGCGAATCGCCACGAAGCGTCGCAACCGACTGTTTCCCGTGCATCAGCGTCTTCGCATGGACGACCTTGGCGCCAAAGGCCGCGCAAATCGCCTGATGGCCCAGGCACACGCCCAGCACCGGCACTCCGGTTAGCGGCGCGATCTCCCTGGCCGCGGCCATCGTAACCCCGGCGTCCTCTGGCCGCCCGGGCCCTGGTGAAAGGATCACATGCGATGGACGCATCGCCACGATGCCCGCGAGGGTCACGGCGTCGTTGCGCACAACCTCGATCTCGGCACCAAGCGAGCCTACAAGCTGGTAGAGGTTGTATGAGAAACTGTCGTAGTTGTCGATGAGAAGCACCATTATTCCACCTCCTGCGCAAGTTCAAGGGCCTTCAGGGACGCCTTCGCCTTGTTGAGACATTCCTGGAACTCCTTTTCGGGATCGGAGTCGGCTACGATTCCCGCGCCGCTCCTGACGAAAACCCTGCCGTTCTTCTTGTAGGCGATGCGGATCGCGATGCAGGTTTCCATGTTGCCCATGAAATCAAGGTAGCCAATCGCGCCGCCGTAGATGCCGCGCTTGTTCCGCTCGATTTCCCCGATCAGCTGGCAGGCGCGGATTTTCGGCGCACCGGAGAGCGTCCCCGCCGGCAGAACCGCCTCGATAGCGTCCAGCGCGTCGCGGTCGTCGCGGATTTCACCCCGGACGGTCGAGCCGATGTGCATCACATGCGAGAAACGCTCAATCGAATGAAGCCTCTCCACTTCGACCGTTCCGAACTTCGAGATGCGGCCAAGGTCGTTGCGGCCGAGATCGACAAGCATGTCGTGTTCCGCCAGCTCCTTGGCGTCGCGCAGCAGTTCTTCTTCAAGGGCCTTGTCCTCGGCTGCGGTGCGGCCGCGCGGACGCGTTCCCGCCAGCGGGAAGGTGTGCAGCACGCCGTTCTCCAGCTTGACGAGCGTCTCAGGCGAAGCGCCCGCCACCTCGACGTCCGTTCCGGCGAAGTAGAACATGTATGGCGACGGGTTGATAGTGCGCAGGACGCGGTAGGCGTTCAGCAGGCTCCCCTCGAAGGGCGCGGACAACCTGTTGGAGAGCACGACCTGGAAGATGTCGCCTTCCCTGATGTGGCCCTTGGCGCGCTCGACCATCGCGCAGAACTCCTCCTTGCGGAACAGCGGCTCCACCGGCCCGGTGAGATGGCCCGCAGGCTCCTTCTTCTTGGCGCCGTTGCGGACGAGATCCGCAATGCGCTCGATCTCCATGACGGCGCGGTTGTATTCCGTCTCGATGTCCGAGAGCCGCGCGTTGGCGATAATCAGCATCTTCTGCTTGACGTTGTCGAAGGCTATGACCTTGTCAAAGAGCATTAGGTCGAGGTCCTTGAACTTCTCGGCGTCCTCGACTTCGCGCTTGATGCTCGGCTCGGAGTAGGCGAGGTAGTCGAAGGCGAAGTAGCCGACGAGCCCGCCGGTGAAGGGCGGAAGGCCCTCGATGCGCGGGCTGCGGTAGGAGGCCATGATCTTGCGGAGTTCGGCCGACGGGTTTGCGGTCTTGATTGCGACGTCGCCGATCTTCATCTCGCCATCGGCGCAGACGATGTCGAGCTTGGGGTCGAAGCCCAGGAAGGTGTAGCGCCCCCAGGCCTCGTTGGCCTGCGCCGACTCCAGCATATAGACGTGGGTCGAGACGTTCTTGAGAATCCGCAGCGTCTCGATAGGCGTTGTGAAGTCGGACAGTATTTCCGCGCAGAGCGGAACGATGCTGTATCGTCCGTCCGCAGTGAAGGACTTGGCTTGTTCCAGGGTAGGCGAGATGTTCATTCTTGGTCTCCGGATTTTGTTTCTATACATAATAACAAAACCCGTGTAAAATGTCAAACCGCCGCGTTTGCCGCCATGCTCTAGGTGGGGCGAGGCATCCTCGTGAGCCGCTTAGCCGAAGAAAACTTTTTCTTCGTAACCAACTTCTTCCTCTTCACATGCGCAAAAACGCTCAGGCATATTCCTTAAGTCCGCCACAAGGCGGAACGCCCTGGTGCGAAAATCCGGCGTTTCGACCTCTTGGAAGCGCTGTTTTCCAATTGCGAGAAAGTCCTTTGACTGATCAATGCCAAAGAATCGACGATCAAGAAGTCGTGCGGCTATGCCCGTCGTGCATGAACCCGCAAACGGATCCAACACCCATTCATTTTTCCGCGTCGAAGCAAGCATTATGCGGACAAGGAGCGAGATGGGTTTTTGCGTTGGATGCTTCCCGAAGGTCTTTTCCCATTTCCCAATGGCCGGGAGTGCCCACACATCACGCATCTGCTGCCCACCAGCGAGTTCACGCATGAGATCGTAGTTGAAGTAGTGCGGCACCTTGACCTCGCGCCGCGCCCAAATGACGAATTCCGTCGAGAATGTGAAATACCGACAGGAGAGATTCGGTGGCGGGTTTGTTTTCTGCCAGGTAATGACATTGAGAATCTTGTAGCCGAGTTCGCTTAGGGCGTTGGCGACTTTGAAGATGTTGTGATGTGTGCCGCTAATCCACACCGTGCCTGATGGTTTTAGAATAGTCCTTAATGCTGCGAGCCAGTCATGCGTGAAAGCAGCATCGGCCTCATCTCCCCGCGACTTGTCCCATTCCCCCTTGTCCACACAGACCTGATGTCCGCTCTGCACCGAGATGCCGCCGTTGGACAGAAAGTAGGGTGGATCAGCAAAAGCGCAGTCGAACATGAACCCGCTTTTGGCGATTTCGCTCATTAACTCAATGCAGTCGCCACATCCCAGCGCCCAGCGAGAATCAGCAGATTTGAAGAACGGCGTAATCATAACGCAAGGAGTTCACCAAGGATGTTTGTGAGAAGCCGTTTTGTCCTTACAGTCGTGAGATTCAGAAGATAGTCGGCTTTGCGGCAATATTCGCGCAGCGGCGGCTGTGTTCCTTTCCACCCGAACCCATCTGTAATCCATAAGAAATCGACATTATGCTGTGCGGAATAGCGCTCGAACATTTCGCAGTATTCCGTGGCCGTTGACTTCAGTTTCGAGCCTCCGCCTCCGTAAAAGTTAGTCTCGACAAGGAAAAGATGGTCATCCTTGAAGATTGCGAAGTCCACGCGCCTCTCCGATTTGTCCATCATCAGGTTGAAATCCCACGCAGACTTAACCTTCGCCGCTGTCGCCTGTGCCATGTATTCCGCCTGGAGTTCCCCCGCCGTCTCGACAACGAAATTCTCCACCAACGATTCCATCAGTTCACCTGAACGATTCTTCCGAGCATTGCTGTCAAGGCCGACTTCAATTCCAAAATAGTAGTCCGCTATGCTTTTTATTCTCCTGTCAGAAAGTATTCCAAGCAACCCACTATCACGCAAAAAGCGGATGCAGGAGGCGACATCGTCCTTCGTTGGCGACTTGCCCTCAAAGTCGAATCTCTCCACAATGAGGTTCTTCGCATCAACCATCACATCGAATGAGTGTTCGCGCGATGCCAGAAGCAGCGGCATGACACGTAAGACTTTGGGGTAGTCGGCAATCAGTGCGGCTAGATCGCGCTCTATGTTTTCCGACCCAACGACTGTGTTGAGCAGTGCAAGTTCACGCACATGGGGAGCGACATTCGCCTTTATCCTCTGCCAGTCCACAAACCAGTCGCTACGGTGGATTGTCGGAACAAGCGTATCAATTAGGAAGTTAAAGGAATCGTCCTCGTTTTCGCAGCCGAGAAGCGCCGTTTCAAGTTGCTTCATGGTTTTCCTCCATTCGTGTAATTTGAAATTAGCAGCTCGCCGAGTTTTCCACGCTTTTCAGGATTTGCGTTCAGCATCCTCGTCGCCTGAACGCCCTGGATATCAAAACCTGCATAGAGTTCATCGAAAAAGGAGTCGGCCGGATTCCGGCCCTTGGGGTCGGAGTTGCTGAGCAACCATCTTGCGCCCTTGCCATCAAGGTCGCGGCAAAGAGCGGCGAGGCGGCGCTGTTCGCCATCGTCGAACCCACCCTGAGTGTAGTCGCAAAAACTCGAAGTCGATGAAAGCGGCCTATATGGCGGGTCAAAATATACGAACCACCCTGCATCGGCGCCAGAAACGGCATTTGCAAAATCGCCATTCAGGATTTCAACGCCGGAGAGTGCTGCGGCATCGGCGCGAAGGGTCTCTTCGTCGCAAATCTGCGGATTCGCGTAGCGCCCAAAAGGAACATTGAACGCGCCTTTTGCGTTCACGCGGTAGAGGCCATTGAAGCATGTGCGGTTCATGAACAACATCTGAGCCGCCCTCAACACAGAGTCAGCGGTATGGCTTGCATCTTCCTGATTGTATGAGGCGCGGATTGAAAGATAGAACTCCCTCTTTGAATCCTCGTTCGCAAGTGATCTGAAATCCCGCTGGAGTGCGTGAAGCGTGGTAATCAAATCCTCGACCCGCGACTGAATGACGCAATAGGCGTTTGCAAGGTCTGGGTTCAAGTCATTGATTATTACTCTTTCAAGGTTGTTTGGGCGTGAAAGGATCCGCCAGAGGAAAGCACCTCCGCCGACAAATGGTTCTGCATAGACACGGACACAATCAGCAAAGTCAAGTGGCAGTCTCGCTTCCAATTCGGATAGTAACTGCGTTTTCCCGCCGACCCATTTTAGAAACGGCCTAGGACTGTTTTTACTGGATGGTCTCATCGTTCGCGGTGCGGCTGCATCGCGAGCCTTGGGCGTGGGGAGGCGGCACAAAAAGAAAAAGCGCGTTCTCAATTCCATGCCCTCACCGGAGGCCGTAGGACTGGCCCGTACTGATTACATGGGAGAACGCGCCCGGTTGGGGCGCGCCTCTGCTAACAAAATCAGTACAAAGCCAATACTGGCCTTGTCGTTCACGACGACGAATGGAAAGTGTCCTACGTTTTCCGGTGAGGCGTCGTTTAGCAGTTCGCTAGATTAGTTGTGAAAAATCTAAGTCGTTAGTCGCTAGTAGTTCGTGGTTAGTTCGTTTCCGGCGCACTCGCGCCAGAGTTCGGAATTTGTATGAAAAGAATAGCAAAGGGTGGAATG
The DNA here is from genome assembly GCA_017962605.1 of Kiritimatiellia bacterium. Taxonomy (GTDB): domain Bacteria; phylum Verrucomicrobiota; class Kiritimatiellia; order RFP12; family JAAYLN01; genus RGIG5952. Next base: position 8,194 of record JAGCUY010000118.1, read on the forward strand.
GGCGTCAAATCAGGCGAGAGCAAGGTTGCGCTCGGAATCCTCTGGTTGGGGTTGAAGCCGAACTAGCTTGACACCGCTCTTTTTGCGTTCTTCACGGTAGTCCAACATTCCTCTAAAGTAATCGTCAAGCGTCGGATACTCCGCCGCTATCTCGCGCTTTATGCGCCAAATTTCCTCAAGCCCTTCGTCATATCGCCTTTCAGTTTTCATTCACGGCCTCCTCCTTCTTGAAGCATTTGCGGAGTGCAGATGCAAGGGCACTCATAACCCGCGTCGCGGCAAATCCGTTCAACTAGCGGAATGGTTTGCCCATTTGTGATATGCTTGAAATTCCAAGACACAAGGTAGTCCATCTTTTGCGTGGCGGCAACGGCAATGTGCAATGCGTCGTCTGGATATTCCTTCGGCACCGCCTTCCCTTCGATTAATTTCCTTGCGAGGTCTTGTTCCACCTCGGTGACATCAAGTTCAGGAATCCCGGCAAGCGCATCGATTCTTCGCCTGACGGCATCGGGATCTCCCATTCTCACTTCTTTCGCCACTACAAGCGATGAAAATAACTCAAATCTTTCAGATGCAGTTGTCCACCACTCTTTTGTAACAACTTGACGTCCCAACTGAACAATGTCACGGGCAGGCAACGCCGTGGCGTCACTGACAACTGTAGTTTCAACATATACTTTCTTCTTTGGCATAAACCCTCTATAAAATTGTAGTTGCGTCAGTGGCTAGTCCTTGATGGTTGTTTCCGGCGCACTTGCGCCAAAAGTGAATTGTGTGAATAGAATAGCAAAGGGCGGGGTGGGTGTCAAGGGGAAAACGACAGCCTTATTGCACGGGAAATGTCAATATCAAATGGAATGAATTTGAAGGAGGGCAAAAAGAAGCCTAAGAAGAGCGGAAAGGCGCGGGGTTCGAAGTGCGCGGCGGGGTGCCGCCCGGCCGGGCGGCACCCCGCCGAGAAAGCGGAGAGGAAAGGTGCCGTCCGCCGTGGTATCATCGATGGTGCTAACAAGAAAAACACCAGAGGAGGCACCATGAAAGATTATAGCATACGCCATGTTCCGGGGCGGCACCTGACGTTCGACGAGAGGCAGATTCTGGCCCGCGACTGGAATGCGATACTGGATCACGGGGGGAGGCCAACGATAACCGGGTTCGCGAAGACCCACGGATTGTCCGAGGCGACATGGCACAGGGAATACAAGCGCGGGATGATGAGCGACCCCGTGCCAGATCCCAGGGACGGGCGCAGGATGCAGTACGACGAATACGATCCGTTCAAGGCGCAGGACTCCATCAACGAGGGCAACGCCAACAAGGGCGTCAAGATGAAGGTCACCAACCATCTTGCGGAGAGGTTCGCGCACTACGTCCTTGGGTACAGTCTGTCGCCGTACGACGCCATGTGCCGAATGAGGGAGGAGATGCCGGACAGGCGCATCCCGTGCCTCTCGACATGGTACAACCACATCGCCTGCGGCGACATCCCGGTCAAGTACGGACAGACGCCCTACCACCCCGACAGGGCAAGACCGAAGCACACGGTCGCGCACCCCGCAAAGACGGTGCCGGGACGGCTCCTGCTCTCCGACAGGCCAATCGAGGCCAACGGGAGAACCGAACCAGGCCACTACGAGATCGACACCATCCTTTCCTGCGTCGGCGGCCGCGGCGGTCTCCTCGTCCTCATAGACCGAATGACGCGCAAGTACTTCATCGTGTACATCGGCCGCATAAGCCAGAAGGCCGTCAACAGGGCCTTGGGCAAACTCGTCCGAAGCGGCGCTCTCGGAAAAGTCAAGTCCATCACATCCGACAACGGCAGCGAGTTCCTCGACCCGAAGGCCATCAAGCGCATCACCGGATGCAACGTGTACTATACCCGCGCCTATGCATCCTGGGAGAAGGGCTCTGTCGAGAACGCAAACCGCATGGTCCGCAGGTGGTACCCCAAGGGCACCGACTTCTCCAAGTGCTCGAAGGCCGAAATCGCCGCCCTCGAGAGAACCATCAACTCCATCCATAGGCGAATCCTCGACGGCCTCTCAGCCGATC
>JAGCUY010000013.1 GCA_017962605.1 Kiritimatiellia bacterium
GGAAATGTGAAAGTGTGGAAACAGCCAATAGCCAATGTGGAAATGGTGGTGGGGGGGGGACAACAAGCGGACGACAGCAAGGGAGGGAAATGGTGGGGGAACAGCAAGCGGACGACAACAAGGGAGGGGTAATTTCACATTATTTCGCTTTGCGCACGAACCGGGCGAAACGGGCCATCGCCTCTTCGAGCTGGGCCATGCCGGTGGCGTAGGAGCAGCGGACAAAGCCCTCGCCGCAGGCGCCGAAGGCGGGGCCGGGAACGCAGGCGACGGCCTCGGCGTCGAGCAGCCCCATCGCAAAGTCGTGCGATGAGAGGCCAGTCGAGGCGATGCATGGGAAGGCGTAGAAGGCACCTTGCGGGCGGACGCAGGGGATGCCCATCTTGGCGAAGGCGTCGCTGATGAAGTTCCGGCGGTCGCGGTAGGATTCGAGCATGGCCTTTGTGTCGGCTTCGCCGTTCTCCAGGGCCTCGACTGCGGCGTGCTGGCAGACGGTCGGGGCGCACATGATGGCGTATTGGTGGACCTTCATCGCGGCCTCGAGGATGTCGTGCGGGGCGCAGACGAAGCCCAGGCGGAAGCCGGTCATGGCCCACGCCTTTGAGAAGCCGGATAGGAAGACTGCGCGGTCGCGGATGCCGGGGAAGGTCATGGGCGAGATGCGCGGAACGTCGTAGGTAAGTTCGGAATAGACCTCGTCGGAAATGAGGATGATGTCGTGCTCGGTGACGAAGTCGGCGATCATCTTCGCGGAGGACTCGTCGAGGACAGCCCCTGTGGGGTTGCACGGGAAGTTGACGATTAGCGCCTTTGTGCGCGGCGTGATGGCGGCCTCAAGGGCCTCGCGTGTGAGGCGGAAGTCGTTTTCGGCGTAAGTTGGCACCGGGACGGGAACGCCGCCGGCGAGCCTGATTTCCGAGGGGTAAGCGACGAAGCAAGGCTCATGGTAGATAATCTCGTCGCCAGGGGCCACAAGGGCGCGCAGCACGACGTCGAGGGCTTCGGAGACGCCGACGGTCACTAGGACCTCGCTGCGCCAGTCGTAGGCGAGGCCGTCGTAGGAGCCGGAGACATAGCGGCAGATGGCGCGGCGGAGTGAGGCAAGGCCGAGGTTGGAGGTATAGTGCGTGGCGCCGTGCTCCAGCGCGGATATGGCGCCCTCGCGGATGTGCCAGGGGGTGGTGAAGTCCGGCTCGCCGATGCCGAGGGAAATCACGTCGTCGCGGGTGGCGACGATCTCGAAGAAGTCGCGGATGCCGGAGCGCGGGAGGTCGCGCACCACGGGCGAGATGCGGTCACGGAGTGACTTTGAGCCTGTCGTCATCGTCAAGGTTCTCCATGAGGACGCCCTGGTCCTTGTAGGTCTTCAGCATGAAGTGGGTGGCGGTTGAAAGGACGCCCTCCATCGTGGCGAGGCGCGAGGATACGAACTTGGCGACCTCCTGGAGGTTGCGCCCCTTGACGAAAAGGAGGAGGTCGTAGCGGCCGGACATGAGGAACATCGACTCCACCTGCGAAAAGCGGGCGATGCGGTTGGCGATCCGGTCGAAGCCGCCGTCGCGGGAGGGGGTGATGCGCAGCTCGATCACGGCATTGACGACATCCTCCTCCACGAGGTCCGTGTTGACGATTGCCTGGTAGCCGCGGATAATGCCGTCGGCCTCGTATTTGGCGATGCGCGCCTCTACGGCGGGGAGGTCTTCGCCCAAAAGGGCGGCCAGTTGCGCGGGCGTGCGCCGCGCGTCTTCGCGGACGAGTTCAAGAAGTCTATCCATGGCGTTGCGGGAATGTTTCTAAAAAGGGTGTCGCATTGACGCCGGCCTTCGGCGAAAATGTCCATATAATTCTACCAAAACCAAACTCCTTCCGCACAGCCTCTCTTAGAAGTTATGCTATAATCATTTATTCGACTTTCGGAAGCAGGGAAGAAATGACTCCGCATGTTGTTCATATCGATTTCTGGGCTGTCTGCAAATCGCTTTGGTTTTGGAGCGCGTTCGTAGGCTGGATGGTGGCCGGATTCATCAAGATGGCCATCTCCTTTGTCGAGACGCGCCGCTTCAACCTTTCGTGCCTCGTGAGCACCGGCAGGATGCCGAGCGCGCATAGCGCGCTTGTCTCGGCGCTGGCGACCACGATAGGCATGACCGAAGGCTTCGACACCCCCATCTTCGCGCTGGCGATCTGCTTCGCGGCGATTACCCTCTTCGACGCGGCGGGCGTCCGCTACGCCGCATCGCAGCAGGCTATGCTCCTCAACCAGATTACAGAGGAGCTTTTCTCAGAACACACCTTCAACGTGCCGAGGCTAAAGGAACTACTGGGCCATACGCGCAAAGAGGTTTTGGCGGGTATGGTTACCGGAGTCGTCTCCGGCGTGGCCGTGGTAAAGATACTGTGGTAGTGGAAGGTAAGAAATTTAGAGGTTTAGGTATGGAAATTTCGGGAACAATCACGGCGCTTGTGACGCCTTTTTGCAAAGACGGCTCGATTGACTGGCCGCGTCTGGCGGCGTTGGTCGACGAGCAGGTGGCGGCCGGCATCGCCGGGCTTGTTCCGGTAGGAACGAGCGGCGAATCGCCAACGCTCAACATGGAGGAGCATGGCAAGGTCATCGCCTTCGTCACGGAGCGCGTCGCCGGTCGCACGAAGATAATCGCCGGCACCGGCGGCAACTCAACGTCCGAAGCAATGCACCTCACCCGCGAGGCCAAGGAGATGGGCGTTGACGCCACGCTTCAGGTCTGCCCCTACTACAACAAGCCCAGCCAGGAGGGCCTCTACCGCCACTACATGGAAGTGGCGGGCATTGGCCTCCCGATTGTCCTCTACAATGTGCCCGGCCGCACTGGCCGCGAAATCGCCGTCGATACAATCGCCCGCCTCTCGAAGAACAGCGGCATCGTGGCGGTCAAGGAGGCCGCCGGCAGCGTCACCCGCGTCAGCGCCATCCTCGACGCCTGCGACATCACCGTTCTCTGCGGCGACGACATGCTGACCCTCCCGATGGTATCAGTGGGCGCGAAGGGCGTGATCAGCGTGGCCTCGAACGTGATGCCCCGCGAGATGTGCGAACTCACCGCCGCCGCGCTGCGCGGCGACATGGCCCACGCCAGGGCTATACACAAGCGCCTGTACCGCCTCTTCCGCGACCTCTTCATCGACACCAATCCAGTGCCCGTAAAGGCGGCGCTGGCCATGATGGGCAAGATTGAGGAAGTTTACCGCCTGCCGCTCTGCGAGCTGACGGCTGCCGACTCCGCGAAGTTGCGCGCCACGCTAGCCGAACTCTCGCTCGTGTGATGCAAGGGAGCAGATTCCAGATTTCAGAATCTAACGTTATGGAAAGAATTTCAGTGGCCATCCTAGGCGCCGCCGGCCGCATGGGCAGAATGCTCGTGGCCGAAGCCGCAAGCGCGGAAGGCATTTCTCTCGCGGCGGCGATAGAGAACCCCTCGCACCCGGCAGTCGGCCGCGACGCCGGGGAAGTCGCCGGGCTTGGCGCGCCGATAGGCGTGTCCATTGCCGCGCCCTCCGCACCAGTAGCCGCCGATGTCTTCATCGACTTCTCCTTCCACACTGCGGTGCCGAGCAACCTGGCGCTTGCGGCAAAGTCCGGCGCCAAGGGCTACGTGCTGGCGACAACGGGGCTTGATGCTGCGGAGGAGGCCGCCGTCAGGGAAGCCACCGCGAAGTTCCCGGTCGTCTGCGCCGCCAACATGAGCCTTGGCGTGAACCTGCTACTGGGGCTGGTGCGGCGTGCCGCTGCCATCCTCGACGAAAGCTACGACGTCGAAATCGTGGAGATGCACCACCGCCACAAGAAGGACGCCCCCAGCGGCACGGCCTTGGCGCTTGCCGATGCGGCGGCTGCGGGGCGCGGCGTTGGCCTTGCGGACGTTGCCACATACGGGCGGCACGGACTTTCCGACGCCGAGCGTCCGCGTGGCGAGATAGCAATCCATGCCCTGCGCGGCGGGGAAGTCGTGGGCGACCATACCGTCATGTTCGCAGGCGAACACGAGCGTATCGAGTTTACCCACAAGGCGCAGAGCCGCGCCGCGTTCGCCAAGGGCGCCATGGCCGCCGCGCGCTGGCTCCCCGGCAAAGCGCCCGGCCTCTACTCCATGATGGACGTGCTGGGGCTGTAAAAGGTCGCAGGGTGGCAGGTCGGGAATGTTGGCGGTCCTTTCACTCGGTTCCTGCATGGGTGACAGCGTGGCGCTGATGCGACGCGCGGCAGGAATGGTGGAGGAGTTGCCCCGGACTTCGCCGGTTGCGCGTTCCTCAATATACGAGACGGCCGCCGTTGATGTTCCGGAGGAGTTCAAGGATTTGAAGTTCCTCAACGCCGTGATGGCCGTCGAAACCGAACTGGAGCCGGCCGCGTTTTCAGATGCAATCCACGCGATAGAGGCGGCGCTGGGCCGCAGGAGAAGTGGCATTCGCCATGAGCCGCGCAACATCGACATCGACATAGTTGCCTTTGGAGATTGCCATAGCGACGATCCCGCGCTGATGCTTCCGCATCCGGAGGCGGCGCGGCGGCGCTTTGTCATGGAGCCGCTTGCGGAGATTTTGCCTGACTATGTTCTGCCAGGGCAGGGGAAGGCGGCTATTGAAATCTCGGCGGCTCTTGCCTCGCAGGAAGTTTCACGCCTCGCGCTTCAGCTCTGAAAGGAGCATTGAGAGGGCTGTTTCAACTGCGGCGGCGCGCACTTCTTCGCGGTTGCCGGAAAAGAGGTTGCGCTTGACCGTTGCCTCGCGGCCTCGCTTTGCCGCAGCGATGTAAACCAGCCCCACCGGCTTGTCGGGGGTTGCGCCGCCGGGGCCGGCTATGCCGGTGGTAGAGACTGCGAAGTCGGCGTTGAGCGCATTGCACGCGCCGGCGGCCATCTCCGCCGCACACTCGGCGCTGACGGCGCCATGCCGGGAAAGGGTTTCCTCGCTGACGCCCAGTAGCGTGTGCTTCGCGGAGTTGGCGTATGAGATGACTCCGCCCATGAAGAAATCAGATGCGCCGGGAACGGCGGTGATTGCGCCGCCGACGAGGCCGCCGGTGCAGGATTCGGCTGTGGCGATTGTTGCGCCGCCGCGGCTGGCGCACTCGGCCAGGATTTCCTTTACGAGAGGAGTGGACATCGGAGTTGAGAAGTTGGGAAGTTGTGA
>JAGCUY010000119.1 GCA_017962605.1 Kiritimatiellia bacterium
GGAGAGATACTTGTCGGCGAAGCCGTCGCGCTTGGCGCGTATGAGCAAGTCGTCGGGCAAGGCGGGTGCCGGGTGCCGGGTGTCGGGTGCCCTGAACTGTAGGATTTCCTCCTCCAGCTGCACCAGCTCGCGCATTTGCTGGACGAAGTATGCCTTTATGGCGCAGGCGTTGAATATCTGCTCGTCGGTCGCGCCCTTGCGCAGCGCCTCATACATGATGAAGTGCGTCTCGCTGGAGGGTGTCTTGAGCATGGTGAGGAGTTCGTCGAGGGACTTTTCGTTGAAGTCCTTTGCGAAGCCGAGACCGTAGCGGCCCTTCTCAAGGCCGCGAATGGCCTTCTGCAAGGTTTCCTTGTAGGTCTTGCCGATGGCCATCACCTCGCCGACGGCCTTCATCTGGGTGCCGAGTTCGTCCTTGACGTCGCGGAACTTCTCGAAGGCCCAGCGCGCAAACTTCAGCACGACGTAGTCGCCCGACGGGGTGTATTTCTCCAGTGTGCCGTCGCGCCAGTAGGGGATTTCGTCGAGGGTCATGCCGGCGGCGAGTTTGGCGGAGATCAGGGCGATGGGGAAGCCGGTCGCCTTGGAGGCCAGCGCCGACGAGCGCGAAGTGCGCGGGTTGATTTCGATAATGACGATGCGGCCGCTCTTCGGGTCGTGCGCGAACTGCACGTTGGTGCCGCCGATGACGCCGATGGCCTCCACGATCTTGAACGCCATTGCCTGCATCTTGTCGATGAGGGGCTGCTCGATGGTGAGCATTGGCGCGGCGCAGAAGGAGTCGCCGGTGTGGACGCCGACGGGGTCGATGTTCTCGATGGTGCAGACGCAGATCATCTGGTTCTTGGAGTCGCGGACGACCTCGAACTCAAGCTCCTCCCAGCCCTTGATGGACTCTTCCACGAGAATCTGGCTTGTGAGCGACATCGAGAGGCCGCGCATGGCGATGGTGCGGAACTCCTCCATGTTGTAGGCGAAGCCGCCGCCGGCGCCTCCCATGGTGTATGCGGGGCGGATGACGAGAGGGAAGCCGATGTCAAGCGCGATCTTCTCGGCGTCCTGCAGGTTGGTGGCGATGGCGGAGCGGGGCGTCTCGATGCCGAGCGAGGCCATCGTCTCCTTGAAGACCTCGCGGTCTTCGCCGCGCTCGATGGCGTTGAGGTTTACGCCGATGACCTTGACGCCGTATTTGTCGAGGATGCCGGCGCGGGCGAGGGAGGTGGCCATGTTGAGGCCGGTCTGACCGCCGAGGTTGGGCAGGAGGGCGTCGGGGCGCTCCTTGGCGATGATGGCCTCAAGGCGCTCCATGTTTAGCGGCTCGATGTAGGTGACGTCGGCCACGGCGGGGTCGGTCATGATCGTGGCCGGGTTGGAGTTCACCAGAACAATCTGGTAGCCGAGCTGGCGGAGTGCCTTGCCTGCCTGGGTGCCGGAGTAGTCGAACTCGCATGCCTGGCCGCTGACGATTGGCCCGGAGCCGATGATGAGAACCTTTTTGATGTCGCTGCGTTGCATTGTTACCTCGGGGAAAGTTGTTAGTTGTTAGTGGTTAGTTGTTAGTCGTTAGGGGTTAGGAGATGATGGGTTCGATGGTGAGGCCGGGGATGTCGGCCGCTGAGAGGGCGGACTCCGAGGCGGCCACACAGTAGGCGGCGTGCCTGAGGCCGTCCTCGATTGCGGCGACGGTCGTGTCCTGCACTTCGCTGGCGCGAAGGGCGAGGATGCGGCGGTAGAGGGCGCCGCGGGTGGCGTCGTCGAAGCAGGAGAGGTGGCGCGAAAGGATGGTGGAGCAGGCGGCGGCCGGCCTCTGCGGCGCAACGAAGCCCCTGACTACGGTGAGGATGGCGTTGTCAACCGTCTCCTTTGTCCAGGCGCGCGACCTTGCGAAGACCGCCGCGCCGAGCATGGTGGCGTAGGTTTCGGCGATGTGCGGGTCGCGGTATGATGAGAAGCAGAGGGTGCCGAGGGATGCGTCGTAGGCCAGTCCTGCGCCATAGGCATTGCCCTTGAAGCGGATCTCGGGGAGCATGTAATCCGACGACACGATTGAGGCGCCTGCCATGAGCGGCGCGGCCTCCGGCGCATGGGTGCGTGGCGCCGGCGTGTAGAGCGCGGAGAATGAGACCTGGAGCGCGGCGGATAGGCCCTCGTTGCGTGGGGCGAGGGAGAGCGCGTCCGCTGGCACGGCCGCCATGGTAGACGCAGACTGAAGATTTGCGCCGACAGGACGTGAGGACACGCCGACGGGGCCGGTGGCTGAGAGCCACGAGGTGAGGGCCGCTGCGACGCGCGGGGTGTCGGCGGTGGGGGCCACGAGGGATGCGGTTACGCGGCGTGTGGCGATGAGCCAGTCGCGGATTTCTTCGATGCGCGAGGCGCATTCCTCGTAGGCTTCGGCCGCAGGCATTGCGGCGAGGCGTTCAGCCAGGCGCAGCGAGGGAAGGCCGGAGACGGCGTAGTCGCGTGCCGCGGCGGCCGAAAGCATGCGTGCGGCATGGCGGCGAGTGGTGGCGCGGGCGTCCTGAACGAAGTCGGAGCGGAGGAACGCGAGCGTCTGGGTGAGGATGTCGGCCATGCGTGCGGGGTCGCGCGGGTCGAGGTCGAAGATGGCCTCGCGCAGGGCCTCCAGGGCGGCGTCGAGCGAGGACGATGTGGTCTTGACGCCGATGTCGATTGCCGGGAGGAACTCTCCGACGGGGCCGTATTTGACGCGGGCGGAGTACTTGGCCGAGAATGCGCCGGTGCAGCGGGCGCGTTTCTTGGCGGCGGCCACGTAGTCGAGGCCCTTTGTCCCGAAGTCTTCGATGGCGCCGGCATAAGACTGGATGAAGGGGATGAGGTGCTCAGGGAGGCCGCGAATGTCGAAGGAGAGTGTGAGGTAGTCAATGCCGTTGGTGGTGACGTCGCGGGCGGCGAGAAGCTCGCATCCGCAGGGCAGGGGAAGGACGTCGTAGGGGACCGTTGGCGGGTCCGGCGGCATGTCGGAGGTGCGGAGGTTGGGGAGGCAGGCAAGGTCATCCGGCGTGTTGGGACGCGCGTTTGCGGCCTCCAGCTCTGCGGCCGCGTTGGCGATGGCGGTGGCGTCCTCATCCGACATCGTGGCGCGGGCGTCGGCCAGACGCTTGGCGAGGGCGGCTTCCTGTTCGGCCTCGACTTCGTGGCTTGGCGCCATTACGATGTCGAGGCGGTGGGGGTTGTCGAGGAAAAGCTCGCGCACCATGCGCGGGAGGAGCATGGGATCGGCCTCGATTTCGCGCCGCGCCTGCTCGAAGTGCGGCGCTTTCTCAAGAAGCGAGGCGGGGTCGAGGCCGGCGCACCAGGCGGTGGCGGCGTTCATGGCGTTGCTGAAGGCGTATTGGGCGTCGATCTCGTTGCAGGCATAGACTGTCTGCTGGAAGGCGGCCTCGACGTCCTCCTGCGGGAACGGGCTGGCGGCGAGTTTTTCAAGGGTGTCGAGGACAACCTTGCGGAAGGCCGGCATGCGGTCTGGCTCTGAGCCGTCGAGGGCGAGGTGCCAGGTTTGCTCGAGACCGTTGGGGATGCCGCCGGAGATGATGAGGTTGGCGCCGATGTGGGAGTCGTCGATGGCCTTGGAGAGCGGCGAGGCGTCGTTCCCGCAGAGGAGGTATGAGAGGATGGCGAGTCGGGCGGAGAAGGCGAGGTCTGTGGCGTCGCCGACAAGCCAGTTGAGCATGAGATAGGTCTTGGAGGCCGTGTCCTCTCCGGCTGGCAGCGGGTAGCGGGAGGAGAATGAGCGCGGGGCGTCCCAGCGCGGCTGGCGGGCGATTGGCGGCAGCGGCGGCTGGGGCTTGAATCCGGCCAGGCGCGGCGAGAGGAATTCGAGCCAGTCGTTGGTTGGTATGTCGCCGAAGAGGATGATGAAGGCGTTTGAGGGGTTGTAGCGCGATGAGTGGAAGGCGCGAAGGGCCGCGAGGGTGAGGTCGGGGATGTTTTCGGGATTGCCGCCGGATTCGCGGCCGTGGCAGGTGTCGGGGAGGAGGCGGCGGATGGAGTCGCGCTCAAGTATCCCCTCGGGGGAAGAGAAGACGCCCTTCATCTCGCTATACACGATGCCGTCGTAGCGGAGATTCCCAGTGGGCGCGGCGGGGTCTGCGGGGGCGAGGTGATATGCCTCGCGGGCAAAGGTCTTGTCGGAAAGGAGCGGGTGGAATACGGCGTCGAAATAGACGTCGGCCAGGTTGAAGAGGTCGGCCTTGACGGTGGAGCAGACGGGGTAATATGTGATGTCGTTGCCTGTCAGGGCATTGATGAAAGTGGCGACAGAGCGCTTGATCATCTCGAAGAAGGGCTCCTTGCAGGGGAATTTCTCGGAGCCTGCGAGGGTCATGTGCTCGAGGATGTGGGGCATCCCGGTGTCATCCGGCGGTGGTGTGGGAACGGCGATGCAGAAGCAATTCTCGGCTTCCGGGCAGCGGATGTGGAGAATGCGCGCGCCGGAGGCGGTGTGGCGGAGTTGGACGGCCTCGCCCCTCATGGTCGGGAGCGGTCGGGAGGATACGGCCTCAAAGCCCTTTGCGATTTCAGACATAAGTTATAAGATTATACCAAGTTTTGATTTTGGCAGTATCGAAAAAAAAGAGGCGGGGGAGGAGAAAATGATGTAAAATGGTTAGCACTCATTTTCGATAATAGGAAAAAGGAAAAGCATACACCATGAACACCACTGGCAATGCAAAACGGGGTCGCGTTATCGCGATCGACGGCCCCTCCGGCGCCGGCAAATCCACCATCGCGCGCGGCATTGGCTCGCGCCTCGGCTTACTGCATGTCGATTCCGGCGCGCTCTACCGCATCATGACCCTCGCCGCCCTCCGCGCCTCCATCGACTGCAACGACGCCGCAGCGGTGGCCGACTTCTGCACCCGCGTCGATGTCCGCTTTGTCGTGCGCAATGGCGCGGTCGCCTACCTCGTCAACGGCGAGGAGCCGGGCGACGCCATCAGGACGCCCGAAATCAACGCAAACGTCAGCCCCGTCTCGAAGGTGCCGGAAGTCCGCGCCAAGGTCAACGAGTGGCTGCACTCCATGCGCGCCCTTGGCGACCTTGTTGTCGAAGGCCGAGACATCGGCTCCGTCGTTTTCCCGGACGCCATCGCCCGCTTCTATCTGGACGCCTCCCCGGAGGCGCGCGCTCGCCGCCGCCACCTTGAGGAGGTCGCCAAGGGCATGGCCGCCCAGAGCGAGGAGGCCGTGAAGGCTGCGCTCCGGGCGCGTGACAAAATCGACTCCACCCGCAAGACCGCGCCGCTCACGATCGCCGATGGCGCCGTGGTCATCGACTCGACGGCGCTCTCAATCGACGAGGTCCTCGCCATAGTCGAGGAACATTCCCGCGCCGCCCTATAACCCGACCTCCGTTCATCGTCAATGCGCTATGCATTGGAATACAGAAACCATCGGGAGCCGGGATTCGGGAGCCGCAGCGTTCCCCTAACCCCCAGCCCCCAACTACAAACACCCAGCCCCGAACACCCAAACCCC
>JAGCUY010000120.1 GCA_017962605.1 Kiritimatiellia bacterium
GGAATGGCGGACACGAGCGGGTCGCCCGTGAAGACGGCGTAGAACGTCGTCGACTCCGTCAGGTTCGAGATCGTCGTCGAGGTCTTCGAGTCCTTCGCCGGCTTCGCCGTGCGGTCGATCACCAGCGACGCCGTCGTGGCGATGTATTCGTCGGTCGCAGAGGACTGAGACCCTCCCGATCCATTCCCCATTCCCCCTTCCCCCTTCCCCGTTCCCCCCATTGCGCTTCCATGCGCAATGGTGTAAACTATCTTCATCATTATTCACCCCAAGGAGGTCTATTATGCTAAGCATGGTTCTGGCTGAAACGCCGTTAACTTTCACATTCGTAGTCATAGTTATCGTGGCATTTGTTCTTTTCAAATGCGGCGTCGTCGTTCCGCAGCGCAGCGCCTACATCGTCCAGCGCCTCGGCCGCTATTCCAACACCCTTGAGGCCGGCTTCCACCTGCTCATGCCATTTGTTGACCGCATAGCCTACCGCCACACCCTCAAGGAGCAGGTCATTGACGTTCCGCCCCAGTCCTGCATCACCCGCGACAACATCGCCGTCGATGTCGATGGCGTCCTCTACTTGCAGGTTGTCGATCCCGTGAAGGCATCCTACGGCGTATCCAACTATCTCTTCGCCTCCGTGCAGCTGGCGCAGACGACGATGCGCTCCGAAATGGGCAAACTCGACCTCGACCGCAGCTTCGAAGAGCGCGAGCAGATCAACGCCGCCATCGTCGCGGCGGTGGACAAGGCCAGCGACCCCTGGGGCGTGAAGGTCACGCGCTATGAGATCAAGAACATCACCCCGCCCAAGACGATCAAGGACGCCATGGAGAAGCAGATGCGCGCCGAGCGTGAGAAACGCGCAATGATTGCGGAGTCCGAAGGCGAACGCCAGGCCAAGATCAACAGGGCCGATGGCGAGAAGCAGGAGGCAATCGCCAAGTCCGAAGGTGAAAAGGCCCGCCGCATCAACGAAGCCGAAGGCAAGGCGCGCGAAATCCAGCTCGTGGCAACGGCCACGGCCGACGGCCTCCGCACGATTGCCGAAGCCTCTCAGCAGCCTGGCGGCGCGGATGCAATTAACCTCCGCCTCGCAGAAGGCTACATCTCCGAGTTCGGAAAGCTGGCCAAGGAAGGCAATACTATGATAATCCCTTCCGACCTGGCCAATGTCGCAGGCTTCATCAAAGCCGCCTCCGCCGTCATCAAGAAATCCTAGCCACTTCCCCCTTTCCCCTCTCTGCCAATTGCGGCAATTTGTAGGCATCGCCAATTTAAAAGATTTGGCAACGGTGCCAAAGGATATTCTATAACCTTTGATTATGAAGAACGATTCCATCTCCACTGTCGGCAACGTCTCCCTGAAGGGCGCTCTCGGAGTCCGTCTTGACGCCATGATTGCCAACCACGTCGCAGCCACCGACGTCGATTACATCACCGCTCCTTTCATGGAGAAGACCGAAACCCGCCGCTGGTGGCAGACCGAGTTCTGGGGCAAGTGGATGCACTCTGCGGTTCCATACATGGAGTATATGGGGAATAGGGAACGGGGAACGGGGAACGGAAGCGGAAAACGGGGAACAGGGAACGGTGCCCTAGCCGCATCCGTGGCGCGTGGCGTAGAGCGCATGCTCTCCTCCCAGGAACCTTGTGGCTACATCGGCAACTATCCCGACGAACTCCGCTGCGGCGAAGGCTGGGACGTCTGGGGCATGAAATACACCATGATGGGCCTCATGCACTACTACGACTATTCCACGCGCCAGGAAAGCGCTGGCACGGCCATTCCGGGCGCACCCTCCGCTGCCGCCGCCCTCGACGCCTGCCGCCGCCTCTGCGACTACCTCATCGCCGAACTCGGCCCCAACGGCCGCCGCGGCATTGCCCTCTGGCAGACCGGCAACTGGTGCGGCATGGCATCGTCCTCCGTCCTGGAGCCGGTCGTGTGGCTGTTCCGCCGCACCGGCGAGGCCAAATACCTTGACTTTGCCTCCTACATCGTAGAGGGGCTGACAGTTCCCGAAGAAGGCCCGCGCCTGGTCGATCTCGCACTGAATGGCATCTCCGTCGCGGACCGCAACGGCTACGGCAACAAGGCGGAGTCCGACAACGCCTACGTGATGAAGCACAACCGCTGGAAGGCATACGAGATGATGTCATGCTACCAGGGGATGATCGAGTATGCCGAAGCGAAAAAAGAACAATTGAAAAATGAGAATGAAGGCTTGTCGCAAGTCGCTTGTCGCATGTCCCAAGGCAAAGGGTTGGACGACTTGCTTAACGCCGCGATCATGACGGCCGAGGACATTGCCAAGGAGGAGGTCAACCTCGCCGGAGGCTGCGCCACGAGCGAGGCATGGTTCCACGGCGCCAGCAAGCAGCACATCCAATACACCCGCCTCCAGGAGACATGCGTCACCACCACCTGGATGCGCCTCTGCGAAAAGCTTCTCGACATAACCGGCAACCCCATTTGGGCGGACCGCCTTGAGCAGACCTTCTACAACGCCTACCTTGGCGCCATGAAGTCCGACGGCGCCGAGTTCGCCGGCTACACCCCGCTCAACGGCTCGCGCTGGCACGGGCAGCACCATTGCTTCATGCACACCGACTGCTGCACCGCCAACGGCCCGCGCGGCTTCCTCGCCTTCCTGCGCAAGTTCTTCATAGCGGACGGCGACACCGCCACCCTCAACTTCTACGCATCGGCACTCGCCCATGCGGAGCTCGCAGACGGCCGCACCGTGGCCTTCGACATCTATTCGCTCTACCCGCGCGCCAACAAGGCGCGGCTCGTCTGCCACACGGAAGGCGACTTCACCCTCCGTCTCCGCATCCCATCCACCTGCACCGCCGCCACCGTAACGCTCAACGGCACGGCAATTGACGGTGCGCGCCCCGGCGAATACTTTGCAATAAAGCGCACCTGGGCGCTCGGCGACATCGTCGAGGCGGAGTTCACCATGCCGGTGATCGCGCATGTGGTAGGCAACCACGCCGCCTTCACCCGCGGGCCTGTCCTGCTCGCGCGCGACAGCCGCTTCGCCGACGGCGACCTCTCGGAGCCCTTCCACCCGCGCTCATTCACCGAGGGCCAGAACTGCGACGAGCTGTTCTCCTCCATCCGCCCGCCGAGCGACGACATCTGGATGTGCTTCACGGCCACGCTCCCGCTTGGCTCGCACGACGCCAACCCAGACGGCGCCCTGCCCTCCTCCGCCACCTTCTGCGACTACGCCTCCGCCGGCAACACATGGCGCCGCACCGACTACTACCGCACCTTCTTCCCCATCGAACTAGGCCCGACGGACAAGTAGCGCCTTGGGCATTTCCGCTTTGTTTTTGCTAGGATATTATCACTCAAGAAAGGAAACTCCATGTCAAAGATTCGCGTAACAATCTGGAACGAAAACGTCCACGAGCGCGCAGAGGGCCCATTTGGTGACCTCATCCGCTCCTTCTACCCTCACGGCATCCACAACACCCTGAAGGACAACCTCGCGGCCGACGACCTTGAAATCACCGCCGTCTCCCTCGACATGCCCGAACAGGGCCTGCCCGACGATCTTCTCAACAACACCGACGTCCTTATCTGGTGGGGCCACTGCGCCCACGCCAAGGTCGAGGACGAGCTGGTCAACAAGATCCAGTACCGCATCCTCGGCGGCATGGGGCTGATCGTCCTCCACTCCGGCCACTACTCGAAGATCTTCCGCCGCATGACCGGCACGAGCTGCTCGCTCCGCTGGCGCGAGGTCGGGGAGAAGGAGCGCGTCTGGGCAGTTGATCTGCAGCACCCGATCGCGCAGGGAGTCCCCGAGACTTTCGCCATCCCGCACACTGAGATGTATGGCGAGCCCTTCGGCATCCCGCCGGAGGCGCATGTCGTATTCATCTCATGGTATGAGGGCGGGAACGTTTTCCGCAGCGGCGTGACCTTCCAGCGCGGCGCGGGCAAGATTTTCTACTTCTCGCCCGGACACGAAACCTTCCCCATCTACCACCAGCCCGAGGTCGTGAAGGTGATTGGCAACGCCATCCGCTGGGCGGCGCCGACGCTCCCGCAGCAGAAGACGGACTGCTGGGACAGGGATCCGCCGCCTGAGAAGGTCTATAGCGAGAATCCAATCGCGAAGGTTGACACCTCCGCCCTCCACAAGGCGAAGTAGCTGCGGCGCGCAGGGCGACTATTCCAGACCGTGGAAGAGTTTGTGCTGGATTTCGCCCTGCGCCTCCAGCATTGACATCCCGTTCTCAACGCGGCAGCCCGCGCGGCTCGCCCGCGTGAGAAAGGGTGTTTTTTCCGGCTTGTAGATGAGGTCGTAAACCAGTTCTCGACCAGTGAAGCGGTAGGCAGGCGCGGGGTCGTCGGCGGGATCCGACGACCCGTTTCCGACCGAAGTGCACTGCACAATCAGATCAAGCCCCTCGGCGTCGGCAAGCGCCTCAAGCGGACGAGCCTCGAATCCGGCAAGCGCCGCCACCTCCTGCGCCTTGGCGACATTCCGCGCGAAGACCGCGCCCTTTGCCCCAAGCTTGCCCAACGCGTATGCGACTGCCCGCGCGGCGCCGCCGGAGCCGATCATGGCCACACGCACCGAGGAGAAGTCGCAACGGTCGGCAAAGGCTGAAATCGCGTCTGTGAAACCGCCAATGTCGGTATTGAAGCCGAACCGCTTCCCCCCGCGCCAGACGACGGTGTTGGCGGCGCCAATGCCCGCGGCCTCGGGCGAGACTTCATCCAGAAGCGGCAGCAGCGCCTCCTTGTGGGGAACCGTGACGGCCAACCCTGCGAAGCCCAGCGCCTCGCAAAGCTCACCGGCCTCGCGGACGTCCTCCGTGGGAAGCGGGATCATCACCGAATCAACGCCGTCCCGGTCGCAGAGCCGCCGGTGGATTTCAGGGCTTGCGGTTACGGCAAGCGGCCATCCGGTGACCCCGCATGGGCGCGTGTCCGGGCCAATGGCTCGGACATGGAAGATTTCATTTAGGCGCACGATGTCGATGTGGCCGATGCCGCCCATTGAGGCCATCGCCTCAGGTGGCGAAGCAAAGGTGAGGAATGAGCCAAAGGCGCCTGGAAGAATGCGCGTAACTGCGCCCGCCGCACCCATCGCGCAGAAGATGCGCTCTCGCGGTGGCAGCGCGGCGGCGATGCGCAGGAAGGCCGTCACGTCGGCGAGGGTGTTCGCCTTGAAGGCCAGCTTCGGGATTTCCGTGGCGGAGTGGCAGACGGCGTCAATTAACGCGGCTTCGTCGGCATCGAGGCCGTCAAAGCGGTGGATGCTCCTGATGATCCGCGTGGAGCTTCGCGCCGCCAGCGCCTCTAAGTCCGGGGCGACAAGGTCTGACTCCAAATCCACATAGTCGTAAGCGGGAAGATTATCTTGAAGCAGGCTTACGCGTGCCCGCTCGTCGTCTTCGGTGAAGGCGCCGCCGTCGCGGACGCGCCGTGCAGTAAGGATGGCTGGCCTATCAATTGAGCTTGGGAACGCGGTGATGTCCGCCCGTTCTGCGGGCGCGAGACGGTCAACGCGAAGTTCAACGAGGTCGCAGTAGGCCGCGTATTTCCGCGCAATGGCTACATCCTCGGCAATCGTTGGCGCGGTGAGCGTCAGGCAGACTTTGGGCGCGGTCTTCACGCGATCTCCCCCAGGCGGAGCGTAACGCGCCGCACATCGCCCCAGCCGCACGGGAGGGCGAACACGATGCCGTCGCCGTCGCGTTTCTTGTCGGCTGCCATGAAGGCGGCCACGGTCGCGCGGTCGAACTGTGGCGCGGCCACGGGAAGCGAGGCTGCGCTGAAACGCGCGGCCAACATCTCGGGCCAATCGGCCGAGGCGAGGCCAAGCCTTACGGCGATGCGGGCCTCCTCCACGCAGCCGATTGCGACTGCCTCGCCGTGGGAAAGCGCGTAGCCGCTCGCCGCCTCAATGGCGTGGCCGATGGTGTGGCCGCAGTTGAGCAGCATCCGCATCCCCTTCGTTTCATGCGGGTCCTGCCGCACGACATCGACCTTGACGGCGAGGTTGGCGGCTATTTCGCCAGCCGTCGGGATGCCGGCGACTGACGGGCGCAACTTGCCGGAGATGATTTCGTGCTTGATCATCTCGGCCTGTCCGGAGGCGAGTTCGCGCGGTGGAAGCGTGGAAAGGTAGTCGGTGTCGATCAGCACCAATGCCGGCGGGTGGAATGCGCCCACTAGGTTCTTGCCCTCCTGGAGGTCGAAGCCGGTCTTGCCGCCGGTGGAGGCATCGACCATTGAAAGGAGTGTAGTCGGGATGTTGACCCAGTCGATGCCGCGCATCCAGGTGGCGGCGGCGAAGCCAGTCATGTCGCCGGTGACGCCGCCACCAAAGGCGAGGATGCGGTCGCGGCGAGTCACGGCGTTTCCATGGCAGGCATTCCAAATCGAGCAGACCGTTTCAACGCGCTTCTTGTCCTCGCCAGAAGGGATGGTGAAGGTCGGGATGTCGGCCAGAGCCGATGGATGCAGGCTGGCTGCGGTAGCATCTGCGACGGCCATCTTGGCGAAACCGCAGAGGGCGCCGAGGCCGGAGCCTATGACAACCAGGGAGTCGTCCAGGTCGAAAGTCGCGGCGATGGCGCGAGGGAAGGAAGCGTAGTGGACGGCTCGCTCGCGGGACTTGTCGCCGAGGGGACGCGAGCCGGGGCGAAGTGCGATGCGGCGGGCAAGTTCCTCTGGAGAAGGCGGCTCAAGGCGCCAGACGCGGCCGGTGGACTCGGCAAGGGCGCGGTTGGCGGGATCGAGAAGCGTTCCGCCGCCAAGGGCGACGATGGCGCTGCTCCCCTGCCCTGCCGCGACATCG
This sequence comes from Kiritimatiellia bacterium, assembly GCA_017962605.1. GTDB lineage: Bacteria > Verrucomicrobiota > Kiritimatiellia > RFP12 > JAAYLN01 > RGIG5952. Next base: position 6,828 of record JAGCUY010000120.1, read on the forward strand.
CGGAGAGTGGAAGACTCGATGGCGCGGAAGGCCGCCTCTCCGTCGTCGCGGAAGATGTCGGGGATGTGGCGGCCGGTACGGCGCTCAATCTCGGCGTCGAGGTCAATGAAGTCGCGGCGCAATGCGCGTGCCAGACGAGCGCCTAGCGTCGTCTTGCCGCTCGCCGGCGGTCCGTAGAGATAGATGGCGGATGCTTTGCCCATGGGAATGATTATATCAAACCCTCGCGCAAAGGCAGTGCCAGCACCGTGGTAATCACTCTTTTTCAACTGCTCGCTACGCTCACGGCGATTGTGAAACGATTATCATGCGCGGCGGTGTATTCGCGCTTAAACGCAAGGTTGCGGTTCTCGTATTCTCTCGTCATCATCTCATCATCTTCTCACGATGATGAGATGATACGAGAAACGATGAGATTTGCAAGTTATATTTTGAGATGAAGTCTTTTTCAAAGCACGCCGCTACTTCATTTCAACCGAGACTTTGAAGAAGTTGTAGGACGCTTCGTCGCCGTCAATTTCCGTCCAGTTTTCGTCGGTGAGCTTTACCTTGCCGTATTTGCGGTAAGTGCGCTTCTCCGCCTCCTCTGGCGTAAGTATAGGCTCCCACGAGATTTCCGGAGCTCCGTCCTTCCACGAGATTACGGCGCGGAACGCATCTGCCGCGTTCGTCGGGCTGATTCCCGAGACGTAACATTCCCAGACCTTGTTCACGCCGTTCGAGGAAACTGCATTTCCTAGTGCCTCGTAGTCGCCATCGTGAAATGCCAAATCTACTACAAACTCATTCAACCATGAATATGGAATAGGTATAGGCGTCGTGATTGTCTGCTTTCCCAATTCAGTTGCGCATGGATCAGAGAAAAAGACGTATACTTCGTCGTAGTCGCCAACGCCGTCGCCATCCGTATCCATCTTCGACGGATTGGTTCCCAGCCGCTCTTCTTCTGCGTCGAGGAGACAGTCGCCATCTGTGTCGAGGGATGTCATCACGCGGATGGGGGCGGCACTGGTTGAATCGGCATTTGCGTTACCCGTGTCGATGACGGCCCAAACTGTTTCCCATGCACTTGTGAACGTCACATCTGTCATGTTCCAAGTGATTCCGGCGTCATAGCCGTTGTCCTCGCCTGCTGGAACCGCGCCGATGACGTCGGCGCCGATTTCCGCACCATCAGGCGCACAACGATGGAACGACACGCGTGTCCCCGCCAATGCCCCGGCAAGCCCCGAGTTCCGCACCGTCGCCGTGAGCAGTCGCACCGTTGCACTTTCCGTGGCGCATCGCGCGTTTTCAAGTGCAAGCGCAGGTGCCCCCGGCCGCCAGATAGCCATGTTGTTCGAGATGTCGCGATCAGCAGCATCTCTGGGGATTTCGATTTGCGCGACAAACGTGAGATTCGTGCGGAAATCCTCAGCCATCCAGAGGTTCGTCACGATGACAGCCGCGCCGCCCGGCAAGTCGAGAACGCAAGGCTCACCCGACTCGCAGTGCAGTTCGCATCGCGCGTCCTCGTCTTCTTCAAGTTCCCCGTCGCAGACCCAGAACCGGACCATGACATTGGTCATGGGAGCAAGGCCGAAGTTCCGCACCGTTGCCGAGATGGGGACGAGTTCGCCAGCCTGAACTACATTTGTCGCGAACGCGAAGTCCACCGCCAGAACTGCGGGGTCGGCCCCGGCCGCAAGCGTGGTGCTTCGGAGCGTCGTCGGGCCGTATTCGACGATTCCCTCGGCGTTGGTCGTGGCGGTAAGACTTTCCCATGCGGCGGAGAACGCGCCGTCCGCGCCTGGGGCGCCGGCGGGCGACCGGGCGAGAAGCCCGTCGGTTCCAGAAACGGCCACAGGGCCACCCCACGCGCCCAGCGACGCATCGCAGGGCATCGCCACGGTGTGCGAGGCAAGGCCGCCTTCGCCGTCCGTCTCCGTCCAGACAAGCGCCAGCGCCCCGGCTTCGCCATGCGCCGCCCGCGCGTCGCCCGGAATCGCGCCGTCCCAGCGCACGTCCGCATTCGCAACTGCGGCGGAGCCGTCCGCCTTCCGCTCGCACAGCACGCCGCTCTCGGACCAGAGCGCCATTACCGCGCCATCCGCGCCAAAGCGCGCGACAGGTACTGCAACATCGTCAAGCCCCGCTGCCATCGCGACCGGCGCGCCCCATTCGCCGCCCCGCCACGTCGCGGCAGAAACCGCTAAATCGCCAGTCGTCTCAAAATCGCCGTCGCCGTCGAAAACATAGACGAGACAGGCGACTGTTCCGTTCCACGCCAGATCGAACCCCAAGATTGCGCCGACATCTGCCGCGACCGTCACGGGGGCGCTCCACGCCGCGCCGTCCCACCGGGCGGCCATAAGGCTCGTCGGCTCCGCCGCCGAGCCGAACAGGGCGCCGGTGGCGTTCCGCAACCACGCCACAACGGCCGTTCCATCCGGCGCGACGGCCATCTGCGGTGCCGCGTCGAGGGCGCTGTCCGCCGTCAGGTTCCTCGCCGTCCACGCGCCCGTCGATGGGTTGCGCACCGCCACCGCGATCTCCATCGCCTTGCGCTGCGCCTCGAAATCGTCCGCCGAAGAGAATACCCGCCCCGCGTTCATCCACGCGAGAATCGCCGTCCCGCTCGTGGCCGTCCCGAGCGAGGGGGCGAAGTCCGCCGTCCCGTCGTTCCAGACGCGCTCCGCCGCCTCGCCAAAGACGACCTCCGTCCGGTTCGCGTCCGAGCGCGTCCCGTCGTCGCGCAGATAGGCGACCAGCGTCTCGCCGCCCGACACCGCGACCGTCGGCGCCGGATAGGGGTAGCCGCCTGTGGCGAACGAAGACCGCAATGTCGCTTTTGCCGCCTTCGTAGTCCGCATGGCGGATGCGGGGGAATCAATTTCAAGATAGTCGCGGGGGATCAGGCTCCACTCCGGCTTACCTGCGGAATCCACTTTTCTTGCAACGGGACTGTTTTTCCCCCTTCCGCCTACAAAACTGAACGGGAAAGCGAGATGAAGGCTCTCCGTATCCTGCCAGTTGCCCCAGGCGATGAAGCGCCATTTGAAGTCCAACCAAAAGGATCCTCCAAAATCGCTAATGTACCTTCCGTTCCGGGACGGGAACTCCGCCGCAAGCGCAATGCCACCTCCGGCCGTTCCCTGCGCCCACACTCCCGGAAAACCCGCCTTGACACCACCGTAAAGTTCAAACACGGGATCCCAGTCGAGCGTTCCAAACAGAGAGCCGTCGGCCATCATGCCCAACTTGGCACTTACATCCGTCTGGATTCCACCTTTCAGACGCACCAGATACAGGGTTTGTGGAATGGGGATTTCCACGCTTGCATCGGCGTTGACGCGGAAACCTAGTGAACAGGAGTGCCGCATCCATGCTTGACGGGAAGGGTTCCATTCCTTTACGGCATCGCCCTCCAGTTCAAGCTCTAAATCGACGCCATGAATGCACCCTATCGTCTGCGTCCTCACAAGCTGCGCCAGCGATGCTACGCCATCCCACAGGTCAAAAAGGCGGACTCCGCCACCAGTTCCTTCCTTCCACAGGCCGCTTGCGGAGTCCATCGTCTCCAAGAGTCGAAACGATGGTTTGAGTACAAAGGGCACCTCCTGGCCGAGAAGTCCCATCCCCTCCTCAATACCGTCCAGTATTGCCAACGTCGAAAGTTCATCCGACATATACCAGATTGCGCCGTCGTGGCGGGACACTACGCGAATGCCATTGATGCCATCGGGAATGCTCGCGATATCACAGTTCACGCGGAACGGCGGGCTTTCGACGTCCTCGCCGTTCACCATCCCATGCGCGACCACGACGAGCTGCCCGCCCACCGGGAGCGTCCCCACGTTGAACGTAAAGGTCATGCCTGTGAATGACGTCCCGTTCGCGACGACCCTCTCCACGGGGATGTCGTTTCCGAGCATCGACACCTTAAACTCCACGTTCGCCGCCACTCCTTGCAAAAACGTCGCGTGTGTGCCGCGCCCGGGCCCGTACGCGCCGGAGCAAAAATCGCTCTTCACGTCGGCGATCACGAAGTCACGGCATCGCGTATCTACGAGGAACGTCCGCGACGAACCGGAAACGCTCTCCGCGCGGAGCGCCGGGGCGAGGAGGGCGGCAAGAAGGAAGGGAAGGGTTCTTTTCATGGCTGGCTGTTAGTCGTTAGTGGTTTGCAAGTTCTCTCGTCACTGGCTGGCGCTCGCCCGCCCGCAGTCATCGGCGGCGGACGGAGCGGAAGCCTTCGGCGGCGCCGAAGTCGACGCGGTTCCAGTTGCCGTTGCCGCACCGGCAGCAGCGGCATTCGTCGTACCAACCCCCGCCCCGGACGTCCCCGTCGGAGCCCGACGCGGTGGTGGTCCACTCCCAGACGTTCCCGGCCATGTCGTAGAGACCGTAGCCGTTGGGCGAGAACGACGCGACCGGCGCCGTGTTGGGATAAGAAATGCTGTCGAGGTAGCGCGGATGGAAGCCGCTGCTCAGGTCGTAGCTGTAGTAGCCTGAGGGACAGCCGTAGTAGTTGGCCTTTGCGTGGCTGATGGTGTCGCCCCACGGGAAGCGTCGGCCGCGCAGGCCGCCGCGCGCGGCGTATTCCCACTCCGTCGCCGTCGGTAGTCGGTAGCCGCTCCCGTCCAAATCGACAGTGGGGCTGCCCAGCCCCGAACGATAGACCTCGCCGCCGACGCGGTAGGCGGGCGTCCGCCCCTCCATCTCGCTCCGGGCGTTGCACCACTTCACGCAGTCGTACCAGCTCTCCGTGATGACGGGGTAGCTGTTCCCCTTCCCGCTCCCCGCGTACTCGAAGGAATAGCCATGCGCCACGGCCCAATTGTACACGCGCATCCAGTGGGCGTAGGTGACCTCCGTCCTGTCCATGTAGAATGATTCGACCGTGAGCGAATAGGAGCCGAAGTCCGGGTCTGTGCCGCTGTTGGTGCCGCCGGGGACGCGGACCATGCCTTTGGATGGCCCCGTGTCCGCGTCCGAGCGCGTTGCCGTCACGGTCGCGACAAAGTTGCTCTGCACGTGCTGCACCCAGTCCGCCCCGGCATCCCATTCGATCTTCTTGTTGCGACCGGGGATGATGTCCGGGCCGAAGTCGCCGGAGAGGGTCGAGAGCGCTGGGGCGTCCCCGCCACCGGCGATGGAGACCGACACGTCATAGACGCCGCCCTCCGGCGCCACGAGGTCGTAGAAAACCTCGACGATGTTCGAGCGCGGCCGTTGCTGCGCCCGCACGTTCTCAACGTCGACTTCAATATCAGCAAATGACATTTGCAAGTGGAAAACGACTATTAATGTTTTTAAAATTTTTGGACTTTTGTTCATAATTCTCTTTATCAAGATGGCAGTCAATGGCGACGAACGCTACGAAAGCCAATAGCATGGTGTGCTGCGTGGTGAAGAGATGGTTCTGGATAAGGGTAAATAAAACCACTATCCCATCCTGATTTTTGGCAACGACAAAAATAACTGCCCTCACACCAGCTCCCACCACGAATGTCTGGATCAAAACCTGCTACTGGGTTTGTCCATTCCCATACATTGCCCGCCATATCGTATAACCCAAAACCATTGGCCGCGAAAGATGCAACTGGTGATGTAAAAGGAGTTCCCTCAGTGCTAAAATTGGGGTGGTAGCCGCCACTCATATCAAAGACTAAAGAATCATCACCATAGTAGTTCGCTTTTGAGTGACTTATAATGTTTCCCCAAGGGAATAGTTTGCTACGCAAACCACCTCGCGCAGCATATTCCCATTCTGTATCGGTTGGGAGGCTGTAGCCGTTAGCATTGAAATCCTCATCCGGCCGGAATTGTCCGACACGATATATTACTCCGCCTGTGAGGTAAGTAGGCGTCAACCCTTCCATCTCACTCCGTGCGTTGCACCATTTCACGCAATCGTACCAGTTTATCGTATGGACAGGATGATTGTTTCCTTTTCCGCTTCCTTGGTTGTCAAAAGAATATCCATGTTGTAATGCCCAATTGTACACGCGCTTCCAGTGAGCATAGGTTATTTCTGTCTTATCCATGTAGAATGATTCGACCGAGAGCGAATACGGGCCAAAGTCAGGGTCCGTGTCGCTGTTAGTGCCGCCTGGAATGAAGACCATGCCCATGGATAGTTCCGCATCCAAACGTGTCGCCGTCACGGTCGCGACGAGGTTGCTCTGGACGTGCTGCGACCAGTCTGCCCCGGCGTCCCATTCGATCTTCTTGTTGCGACCGGGGATGATGTCCGGGCCGAAGTCGCCGGAGAGGGTCGAGAGCGCCGGGGCGTCACCGCCGCCGGCGATGGAGACCGACACGTCATAGACTCCGCCCTCCGGCGCCTCGAGGTCATAGAAAATCTCAACCACATTAGAGCGCGGCCGCTGTGCCGCGCGGACGTTCTCAACCGCTGCGGCATACGCGGAAGACGAGATTGCCGCAAAAAGACATACTTTTAGTAAAAACACAATTCGTTTCTTCATTGAGTTTCCCTTGTTAGGTCAGTGCCGCTCATGGCCAGACACAAATCGTGGCACAAACAGAAAACCTCTCATCGTATCTCAATGGAAGCTGTGAGAATTGTCCTGTGGAAACACGAAGCAAGGTAAGCGCTACGCACTTCCCCTGCAATGTGTCATCCGATGTGAAGTTCTCTACGTTTCGCTCGACGACCGCTTTGCAGCGTTGGTTAGATTGTGAAAAGGGGGAGTATTTAGTCGTTAGTCGCTAGTGGTTAGTGGTTAGTTCGTTTCCGGCGCACCCGCGCCGAAATTGGAAATTGTGTGAATAGAATAGCAAAGGGTGGGGAGAGTGTCAAACTGGGGCGTTTAGCGCGTCTTTTTCGCGAATCCGACGACCAGCCTCCCGCGCCCGTTCGGCAAGCGAATGGAGATCATTGTCAAGATACAAATGCGTCCGTCGCCACTCTGTGTAGTCAAATGGCTCGCGCAATGTCAATGCGATGAAACGTTCGGCATTTACATCACCGAAAGCTTCCACAAGCAACTTGTAGCCTTGCGTCTTGAGTTCGCTGTCAGTCATTACCGTCATATCCGATTCTCCTCAATGTATCGCAAGGGATTCGCGACCCTCATTGCGCCGATGTTGTTTACCTTTTTCAGGATTCCCCTGTCAACAGTAAAAAACCAATCACATTTTGCGTATGCAGCGCAGGCGAGGTGAAGTGCATCGCCAGTCTTCACACCAAGATCCATTATCAAACCCGCGTTTCGTTCGATTTCGGCGGTTATCTCGACAAACACCGATGCACCATGCCGCCAAGACAGTATCTTTTCCCTCTGGTCAATTATGGGGCAATCTCCAGCCTCTACAACAAGCATGTCCGACCAAACATATTCCAGAACCCCTGTCCGCATAAGATACTGCACATGCAACTTGGCCTCCGTCTCCATACGAACGCTAAACTGGTTTTGGTCGTCGAATGGGCGATTGTAGCAGCAGTTGTCGAGATAGACGCGCATGGCTATTGTGAGGAAATTGACTAACCGCACCTGCAAAAGATGCGGACATCAAATTGTCAGAAAGTCAGTAGTCAGTCGTTAGTCGCTAGTTGTTAGTTCGTTTCCGGCGCACCCGCGCCAGAGTTAGTAATTGTGTGAATAGAATATCAAAGGGTGGAGTGGATGTCAAGGGGATGTTTTGAAGTTGAAAAGTTGAAAAGTTGAGAAGTTGGGAGTTGGTGTAGATAAGAGGTGTAGGTGTAGGAGTTAGTGGTTAGGAGTTGAGAAGTTGAAAAGTTGGGAAGTTTGTGGTTAGCAGCTAGTCGTCAGTCGCTAGTCGTTAGTGGCTCGCAAGGTGTGCTCGCCCTATTAAATAGAATTCCGCACCGTAGTCTCACGATAATTCCGAACCATAATCTTTCAAGAATTCCGCACCGTGGGCTAATAACTTTTCCGCGCCGTAGTCTTACAAGTTTTACGCACCGTGGGCTAATAAGAATTCCGAACCGTAGTCTAGCGAGATTTCCGAACCGTAGTCTATTGTTTTTGGGCTTTGTGCATAAGTGTGGGCGGCAAGTGCCAAAGCAGGGCGCTACCGCGCCGAACTATGGAAGGAGATTTGAGCCCTTCGGGCGAAGTTTAGAGGTTTAGAAGTTGGCGCAAGCGCCCGGAAGGTTGGAGGCTGACACACTTGCAAGCTCAATATGGGGAACTACCCTTGACTCACTTTTTTTTCACAAGTTGAGTCCGCATTCAGTTCGCTAGTCCTGGATTGTTCATTTCTCCGCTGGTTGTTTGACCGCGAAGTATGGCATTGGCACTACCAAATGGTTTGAATGGGATATCTCGGAATGGCACCATCGCGTGTGACAATGGCCATACCATCTTCCAGCGCCTGAGCGATAAGAAGCCTGTCAAAAGGATCGCGATGGATCGTCGGTAGGCTTTTTACCCGCTCAATGGCAGATGCGCGAATTGGCAGGATGCAGATGTCCCGCCTGATGCACTCCTCCTCAATTTCAGGAACGCTCATCTCGATGCGCAACTTTCCAAGGCCCTGCTTGATGCCGATTTCCCATAGCGAGGCTATGCTTGCAAACAAATCTGGTTCCTTCCGCACAACCCGCGCCGCCTCTGCGGACAATTCGCCAGGGGCGGACAGCATAAACACAATGACGTTTGTGTCTAGAAGATAGCGCATCACATATATTCCGCAAAATCGTCCAACGGCTCGTCAAAGTCAGGGGACATGTAAAAGCCCTTCTCGAATCCGCCAAGTTTGCGCTCCGTTTGCCTTGTATGCTGCGGATTGGATACCGCAACGGGGAAAGTCATGTCACGGAAGCCACTAAAGGGCATATCCAAGTCATTTCCCCTCTGCGACAGAAGAAAGCGAACAAACAGTCCAACCGTCCGCTGCTGCGAATCGGTCAGGCAATCATAGTCCTTTTCTAAAAGCGCGTAAGGCATGGTTCAATCTTCCTTTTTCAAGTTCACTTCTGGAATTATAGCAAACTTCCATACATCTTGCAAAATTTGCGAAAATCAAATTGTCAGAAAGTCAGTCGATAGTGGTTAGAAGTGGTTCATAGGTTTAGAAGTTTGGAGCTAGCGTCAGGGAAGGTTTAGCCCTGGCGCTTGGACATGGCTGTCGCGTTTGCGAGGTTGGCGAGGTAGAGGATGATCAGCATCGCCACGACGCCGTGGTAGCCCAGCCCCATGCGTTCCGAAACGGCGAGCGCCGCCTGGTTGCCGGCCAGCCCAGCAAAGCCCCACGCCGAGAGGACGGCCCCGTGGATTTTCGAGATGTCGCTCATGCCGAAGTGGTCGGAGAGGATCGCCGGTATCACGGAGAAGCCAGCGCCGTAGCAGGCGTTGATGGTGAGAAGCGCCACGCCAATCAGCGGCGGCCAGATGCTGAACACCATCACGGCTGCCGAAATCATCAGTATGCGCGAGAGAATTGCGATGCGGCGTTTCATGCGGTCGCTCCACAGGGCGAAGACGAAGCGTCCGCCGCCGTTGAAGAGTCCGCAGAGCGCGACGATGGTCGTCACCAGCCATGCGGGATAACCAACCTTCGGGGAGTCCATCATCTGCTTCGCAAGCGGAATGAGGCAGAGCCCGCATGAGATGTTGAGGAACATGAAGAGCCAGGAACGCCAGAAGAAGCCGTTGCGGGCCAGGGCGCGGTAGGTGAACCCCTGCCCCGCCAGGTTTCCGGTGGACTGCGTCTGCTGGATGCGCGGCTTCTTGAGGAGAATGGCGCCAATCGCCATCGGCACGGCGTAGAAGGCGGCGAAGACCAGGAACACCTTGCAGATGCCGAATGTCTCAAAGCCCTTCAGGTGGATTGCGGGGAGGCCCGCGAAGCCGCCAATGGAGAAGCCCTTGAACAGGAGAGTCGAGAAGGTCGAGCCGAGGCCGAAGGAAATGATGGGGAACGCGGCGGCGATGGCCTTGTTCTCGGGATACCAGAGCATCATCGTCTTGACCGGGGAGATGTAGATGATCCCCGTGCCGAGGCCCACCAGGACGCCGTAGCCGAGATAGACCAGCGGCAGGCTCATGTGCGTGATGCCGAACGCCGTCACGCACATGCCGGAGAGGAATAGGGTCGTCCCGACAATCGTAGCGAGCTTGATGTTCTTCTCGACGATCCTGCCGAAGAAGGCGGCGCCCATGCCCAGGAAGAATATCCCGAGGCTGAAGGCGAACTGCACTGCGCCCTGCGACTTGCCTATGTGTTCGGCAATCTGCGAGGCGAAGTTGGTGAAGGCGTAAATCTGGCCCACGGATGCCGCGAGCAGGAATGCGGGAACGACGGAACGTAGCGGTCTCATGATTAGTTTTCTCCCAAATTTGGAAGTAGATAATTATACCAAACTGCCACAAATCCTGGGCGGGCCGCCTAGGAGTTGGCTGCGGGGACAAGCTTGATGTCGCGCCACCGTCCGCGAATCCAGCGCCAGATAAAGACGGCCGCGAGGGTAAAGACGTATGGCGGCAGCGTCAGCCAGAGGTTCACGACCGACGGGCGGTAGCGGGCGACGACGATGATCATCGGCACCCAGAGCGCAAATCCTGCCAGCACGCCGACGAGCATGACGAAGCGCGTGTCGCCCGCGCCCTTCAAGGCCCCGCCAGCGATTACATTCACCACGTCGAACATGCACCATGACGACAGGATGGCCACGAGTATGCGGCAGAGGGCGACGAACGCCTCCGGGTCGAATGATGTGCGGTCGGAGATGAAGAGCCGCACCGCCGGACGGAAGAAGATGGCGAGAAGGAGAAGCGCCGTGCCCATGAATATCCAGCCGATAAAAATGGACGACCATCCGGCGCGGTTCGCGGAGTCGCTGTCGCCCGCGCCCTGGTAGTTGCCGACAAGTATCCCCGCCCCCATGCCGATGCCAAGCAGCGGCGCGAAGAGAAGGTGGTTGATGTTGAAGCAGACGTTGCTGGCGCCGAAGCCCATCGCGTCGGCGATGTCCTCGCGCCCGATGACAAAGACGAAGAAGGTGAATGTCATCATGTCGAGCAGGACATGGATACCAGAGGGGAAGCCGTAGCGCAGGATGCGCAGGCACAGCGAGCGGTCGAAGGCGAAGGCGGCGCGGCCGCGCCGTCCGTGGAACACCGGCTCGCGGAAGGCGATGGCCGCCGTGAAGGCCGTGGATGCGGCGAAGGAGGCGACTGTTCCGTAGGCCGCGCCCTCGATGCCGAGTTCAGGCAGGCCGAAGTGGCCGTAGATGAGGGCCCAGTCAAGGGCGATGTTGAGGGCGCTGCCCGCGACTGATATCCACATGACGAGCCGCGTGAATCCGCGTCCGGTAAAGTAGCCGTTTAGCGCGCCGCCGATGGGCACGAGGACTCCCCCGACCATCATGATGTCGAAGTAGGCGCGTTCGGCCGCCGCGACAGACTGCGCGTGGCCCGAAATACCCATGAGGAAATGGCCAACCGGAATTGCGAGCAAGGTCAGCGGCACGGTCACGGCCATGAGCCAGATGCATTGCGTTAACGCGCGGGCGCAGTCGAGCCGCCGCCCTGCGCCGTGGAACTGCGCGACGAAAGTCCCGGAGTAGCAGATTGTCACTTGAAGGACGCAAAGGAGCAAATACGAAAGGACCCCAGCAGGGACAGATGCCTGCATCGCGTCGTCGCTGTAACGCGAAAGGAAGACCCTATCCGTGAACATCATTACCGCGTGTACGGAGTTGGACAGCATCAGCGGCCAGATGATGCGGATGGCGTCGCGGAGCCCGCCGCGCCTCTTTCTCTTTTCGTTCATGCCCTGCAAGGCAAATGTCTATTCCACGAACGCCGGCATCGGAGGCGGCGGGAGGTTGAATGCGGCCTTCATGAGCTTGCCGAGATCGTCGTCGCGGGTGAGTTCGGCGTCGGGGACGCTGGCGACAGGTTCGCTGCCCTGAAGAGCGTCCACGGTCGAGGCCTGAAGGCTGACGGCGTCCTTCGCCAATGTCTTCTGGTTGGCTGCGGCGGGAGCCGCCTCCTGCGGCGCGCCAGAAGCGATGCGCCCGAAGCCGAAGTTGCCGATGCTGTTTCCGTTGAAGTTGATGTCCATTGTCTTTCTCCTTTTGGATTTCCGCAAAGATTACACGTATCTGGCTACAAGGTTACACGGAGATCATCAAGAAGTTCACGAAGTTTTTGCTTTGCACGGAAAATTCGCACTTTCACAAGGTTTTCCGAGACACCCGTCTGCGCGGCGATATCCTTGATGGACATCTCGCCGACCTGGAAGAGGGTGTATGCCTCGCGCAGGATTGGCGGCAGCTGGGCGAATGCCTCGTCGATGCGCTTGCGGAGCATGGCGCGGTCGGAGTCGAGGAGCGGCGGCTCCTCCGGGCCGGTGGGCACTTCGGGGAGCTGGTCGGTGAATTGGATGCGCGCGTTGTCGCGCCATTGGTTTTTGCGCAGGTTGCGGGCGATGGTGAAGGCGAGGCCGGAAACCTGCGAGTCGTCTTCCTGGAGGTCGTCGCGCATCTCCCAGATTTTAAGGAAGGTGCGCTGGACGAGGTCGCAGGCGTCGGCGTAGTTGCTGCCCGTGGAAACCAACCAGTTGGTCAGCTTTGGCGCGATGTCCTTGTAAAGTTGCTCGATGTTCATGAGATGGAAGTTTGGCGCAAGCGCCTTGGAAGTTTAGAGGTTTGGCGCTGGCGCGCCCGGGATGTTTGGCGCTTCGCGCCTTGGAGGGTTATAAGAATTAGAGGGTTGGAGGTTTAGAGAGTTGTTGCTTCTTTCGCAGATGGGTGACGAGATTGCTGATTTGCCTTGACAAATTCTCAATGTCGTTTTGCAAAGAATCAGAATAAGTAGTATAGCCGAGATCTTCGGCAAGCGTCAACTGCGTATCCACTTCGGAGAGAGCCCCCCTGGCTATGACAAGGAAGTGAATGAACTCTAGTGTTGATTCCCGACAAGAACCTTCCGCTATGTTTGACGGCACGGAGACAACGGCTCTACGAAGCTGATCCGCGAGGCCGTAGCGTTCACAAGTTGGAAATTGCCCGGTGATGGCGTAAACCTCCTTGACCAGTTCCCTTGCGGTCTGCCAAACCTTCAGCTTCTTATGCTTGAACTCACCCATTGCTTCCAAACTTCCAAACTTCTAAACTTCCAAGGCGCTTGCGCCAAACTTCCCCTATTCCAGCGAGATGGAATCGAGTTCCTCTTCCTCCTTGCGGGCGTCCTGGAGCTGCTTGGCCCACTTCAGGACTTCGGCCACCGGCTCGATCAGCGAGTCGGGGATGAAATCGTTGATCTTCCCTTCGGCGTAGAGGGCGCGCGCGAGGGGCTTGTCCTCCATTATCGGGATACCCTCGGCGAGGGCCGTCTCGCGGATGATCTTCGCAACGCGTCCGGAGCCGAGCGCGCAGATGCGCGGGAGCGGCGACTCCTCCGCGTTGAAGCGGATGCCCACGGCGAGTCGCGTTGGATTGGTGACCACGACGCTTGACTGCTTCGCCGCCTTCGCTGGTTCGGGGCCGTTCATGATTTCGTCGCGGAACTGGCGCTGCGCCTGCTTGATCTCGGCGGAGCCCTCCATTTCCTTGTATTCGCGCTTCACCTCGTCCTTGGTCATCATCATCTGCTTGGTGAAGTTGCGCCCTTGGAAGAGACGGTCCACCACGGCGATCACGATGTAGCCGAAGCCCGTGTAAACGGCGAGGCGCTTCAGCATCAGCTTCAGGCAGGGGAAGATGTCGTCGATGGTGCCGTAGCACATCGTCAGCAACTCCGGGATGCTCGCCCAGATGATCTTGTAGAGGAGATAGCCTAGGAAGCAGACCTTCACCACGTTCTTCAGGAACTCGAAGACGTTCTTCATCGAGAATATCTTCTTCGCGCCCTCTACGGGGTTGAGCTTCTCCAACTTGGGTATGATTGGCTCGAAGGTGAAGAGGAAGCCAATCTGGGCCACATTCGCGGCAATGCCGATCACGGCGGCCACGAGGACGATGATAAGCGTGTGCTTGAAGATGAAGAGGACGGACATGGCCGCGGACTGCTTCACGGCGCCGGTGTCGTTTTCGGCCACGCGCGCGCCGATGAAACGAATAAGCTCCTTCATGTCCTCGGCAAGCGCGGTGCCCATCCATCCAAGGACGGCGAAAAGCACAATCAGGATTGCCGTCGAAACTATGTCCTTCGACGTGCAAACCTGCCCCTTCTCCCGCGCGTCGCGCAGCTTCTTCGGGGTCGGCATTTCAGTCTTTTCGCCGCCTTCGTCAGCCATACTTCAAAATCCAACGACTACGATTCTACCAAATCGCCGCGTCTTTCAGCCCTCAAAGAACACTTCAAGGCCAGGCGTCTCCTCCATCGCGTCGGCGCAGACGGCGCGCAGTCCCGCGGCGGCGGCGCCGGCGTTCTTGAAGACGATGCGCCACTTGGCGCCGAACTCCGTCAGCACATCGTGGAAGGCATCTAGGTTGTGCCCGTAGTGCTCCGGGAGCGGAAGCTGCCCAGCAAGCGCCGCATGGAGTCCGGCTGCGTCCTTTACGCCGGCAAGATCGACTGTAAAGCGCCGTGTTCGCGTGTTGCCCTTCATTTGACCTCCTTGAAAGTCCTGTAGTGGTCTTCAGTGTAGTAGATGCGCTGTCCCTTGTTCGTGAAGACGAGGCGCTTGGCGCCCCTGGGGCGTCCCCTAGTGTCGATGTCGCACTCCTTGTAGAAGCCGCCGTTCAGGGGCGGCAGCTGGCCCTCGTAGTTGCCGAAGCGGTCGCCGCCGATGGACTTGCCGGGCGCGTATGGCTCAAGCGGCCCGCCCTGCCAGCCCAGGGCGCGGGCCTCGCGCTTCGTGATGAAGTTGCGAGGCAGGGCGCCGCCGAACTTGCGGACATAGGCTGCGACTTCATCCTTGCTGGTGTATTCGCCGTCCCTGACGACCTGCACGCGCTCGACAGCCGCCGTGACGGCTGGCCGCGCCGCCTGGCGCATGCCTGCCTCGTCCGTCCGCTGCGAGGACGACTGCGGCGCGTCCGCCAAACCCGCCATGACGGTTGCCGCAACCAATCCAGCGGCCGCCACGGCCCATGACAAAAACCTTCTTGTGCCTTTGGTGTTCATAGTGCTTCCTTAAGATGACTTTGGGGCATTGCAAAGAGGGTTGGACATGAGACGTTAGACATGAGACGAGAGGTATGAGTTTCGTCTAAAGTCTCACGTCTCGTGTCTGGCCTTCTAGCGTCTATCGTCTCTCGCCTCATGTCAATTCCTCATCACTTCGCCGTGAAGTTGCGTGTCCCGGTGCAGTCGGGGTAACCGGTGCAAGCCCAAAACGGACTACCAGCGTTGCGGCCTTTGCGGGCGACAACCTTTCTCATCGGCTTACCGCACTTGGGGCACTTTGGCGCACCATCCGCCGCCATCTGTGCGTCCCGTCTTTCAAGTCGCGCCTTGCTCATCCGCTCGGTGAATCCGCCCTCCTCGCGAAAAGCATCCGCAATGCTTTCGATTTGACGGTGCAGCAGCTTGCATGCCTGGTCAATTTCAATCAATATTGAATTCGCAGCTATTATTGGATCCTCTGCCTCGAGAAACGCCCCAAACCTCTTCCGCATTGACAAGACATACTCGCCGTAGTCGTGGCGATTAAGGGGCCCTGCGTAGCGATCAAGGGTAAGAGACATTAAACGGGAGGCGCGAGAATCGGTTGCCGCCCACGGTGCTTCGCCACGACTAATTAGAAACGCCTCATAGTCGCCAGCCAGTTCTTCAAGCGATCCCTTTGCCACATCATAAAGCCGAAGTTCTGTTTCTTTGCTCGTTCCGGCCCGCGACGACCCTTCGACAATGTTCTGCCGAGCCGACCGCGCCGCACCCAGCATTTGGCCAACAGTCTTGCCGAGCGCATCGTTCTTGAACGAGTAGTTGCGTTCGCAAAAGACTTCCGTCGCGTGGTAGATAAGGCACGCGAACCCGAATGAAAGCGTCTTGCGGTAGCCTCCATATGCGCCTATGATTTCAGTCATGGTTTTGGGCCTTTCTCAATGGGGTGAATATGGCGTGAGACATTAGACATGAGACGAGAGGTATGAGTTTCGTCTAAAGTCTCACGTCTCGTGTCTTGCCTTCTAGCGTCTATCGTCTCTCGTCTCATGTCCGGCCTTCTCGCGTCTATCGTCTCTCGTCTCATGTCAATTCCAACTATTTAACCTCCAAGCAATTTCCTCACTGGAAGGAGGATTGCCGTGTCCTTCGTGTACATGAGCATGTCCATGATAAATGGCAGATAGACAATCAGCATGGCGACGCCGAGGGCGCTCTTGACCGGCATCGACAGGAAGAACACGTTGAGCTGCGGCGCGGTGCGGTTCACCAGCCCCAGCCCGAGCGTCGCGAGGAACATCACGATGATGACCGGCGCGGAGATGACGACTGTCGTGCGGAGCATGCCGTCGAGCGCGCCGAGTATCTGGGGCGGCGTGTCTGGCGCGAATGTCAAGACACCAGGCGCAAAGACCGGCCAAATCGCATAGCTCTTGTAGAGGGCGCCGAGGAAGAGGAATATCGCGCCGCCGACGAAGAAGACCGTTGAGACGATCTGCGTGAAGAAGATGCCCGTCGTTGAGACTTGCGCGCCGCTGAGAGGCGAATAGACCTCGCCCATCGTCGCGCCGCGCTGGTTGTCGATGAAGTTCCCGACGTTCTCCGCCACCCAGAAGGGGATTGCCGCGAAGAAGCCAATCAGGAAACCGATCACCGCCTCCTTTGCGGCGGCGACGGCGAACATCCACCATATTGGCTCGCCCGGCGGCATCCCCGCATGGATGAAGGGGATTACCAGGAAGGCGAAGCCGAAGGTCGCCGCCCGCCGCGCCACGCCGGGAATCATGGACTCTGTGAGCGCTGGGCAAATCGCAAAGGCGCCGCCGATTCTCGCCATCGCGAGAACCGCGGCCAATATCCATCTGTGAAATTCAACGTAGGGCATTATTATTGTTCTTCTTTAGGATTTCCGCCGGAATTGGCAACATAGTAGCCGCCGGTCTTACGGCTGCCTCTGTGCTCAATCTCCCCTGCGGCGACTAGCGCCGCAATGGCGCGTTCAACGGTGGGACGGCTCACCGAAAGCGATGCCGCGAAGAAAGGCACCCCACGGCCAGGATGGCTGGCGACAAGGCGTTTGACGCCGTCGTTTATTCCATCATTTATTCCATCAATCGGCTCACAAAGGACGCAGTTCAGACGGTAGCGAGTCGTTGGGCCTGCGCCTTGCGCGACGATGGCGCCAGTCTTTTCAAGTTCCGCGAGATCGCGCGTCGCCGTCGGCTTGGACACCTTGGCCATGCGCACCCATTTCGCGGCGGAGAGTCCTGCACGCACCCCCGACTCGCCGTCCTCGAACATCCGCAGCACGACCTTCTTCGCCCGCTCGGAGAACATGGCCTCGTATTTTCCGAGGTAGTCGCGCTTGGCCGCGACAAACCTCAACGCGGCAAGAAAGTCGTTCAGCGTCTCGGCCAGGACCGGGATGAAGAAGGCAGCCCATGACGTCCAGTCAAGCGACTGCGACGCGGCATTGATTTCCTCGTAGTAGTCCCTCCTATGGCGGGCGATTACCGTGGAAACTGGCAGGACAAGCGGGAGTCCCAGCCCTTCGGCAAGCGTCTTCGCCACAAGGGCGCGGCCGATGCGCCCGTTGCCGTCCTCAAATGGGTGAATCGACTCAAAGTGCGGGTGCATGAACGCAGCCTTGAGCGCGATGTCGGCGGGTCTGGCCGCCGGAGCCCTCCATGTCTCGACAAACCGGCGCATCTCATTCGGAACCCGCGCGCTTGGCGGCGCCTCGTAGCGGATCTCCATCTCGCCGTAGGCGTTGGTGCGGACGACCCGCATTGGATCAGCGTGGCTTCTGAACTCACCTGCAAGGACGCCCCTGGTGTCGTTTGCCAGAAGAGCCCCATGCCATGTCTTGAGAAGCGCTTCGGAAAGCGGCTCATTCCAGTCCCTGCGGATGGCGAGCATCATCTGCGCGACGCCCTCGGCGCGGGCGTCCTTTGGGAAACCGGGCGGCGAGTAGGCGACGCCTAGGGCGCGGCAGATGGACGACATCACCACGCTCTCATCAACGTCCACGCCCTCGATGGCGCTTGTGCGCACCGCCTCTTCGGCCATCGCGCCGGCGACGGCCTCCAGCGGCTGCGGCTTCCGCAGCGCCCTCTTGGCCTCCGCGAATGCCTTCGCGAACAGGGCGAGTTCGTCCGTCAGCGCGACGCGGCTGAAGGTAAACTTCGGCCACGCCTTCTTCTGCCAGACGAATCGTTCCTGGATTTGATTAGCCATCGGACGCATTCCCAACTTCAACTGTGTCTCACCATATTATACCAAAAGCAGTTCCATCTCGGGACTACTCGCCCTGCCGCACCCAAATGAGTTTGGAAGTGTCATAGCCGCGGCGGGATGCTTCGGAAAGAAGGGCTTCTTTCTGTTTGGCGGCGAGACTGGGCGAACGCGAGAGAATCCAGAGGTAGTCGGGGCCGCCGCTGCCGACAAGCGCCACGGAGTAGTCATCGTCAATCGCCAGCACGCGGTAGTCGGCGTAGAAAGGCCAGAAGAATGTGACGCGCAGAAGCCCCGGCGTGCCGGTGGTCTTGCCTACGCCCTTGGCGACCTTTGGGTTGCCGTCCTTCACGCCGCTGTTCAGCACCGCGACCTTTCCGTCGGCGCGCAGGGAATAATTCGCCTTCGCCTCCTCGACGCCGTGCTCGAACCAGTGGTCGAATCGGGCGATTTCGTGCCAGTCGCCAAGATAGCGGTCAAGGTCGAAAGATTTGGCAACCGAATTGTCCACTTTCGGCGTACTCGCGCAGCCCGCAATTATCGCCGCCGCCATCGCCATAATCATTCTATAAGTTTTCATGATTAGGTTTCTTTTTCAAAGTAGCCGCCATTCTTTGGGGCACCGCGAAACTCAATCTTGCCCGCGTTTTTGAGGGTCTTGATATATCGTTCAACACTCTGCACACTTCTCCCAATGTATGTTGCAAGTTCATTGGCCCGCTTCCCAGGATTCTGACTTATCGCCGCCAAAAGCATTTTTACTCCCTCATTTACTCCCTCATCGTTTTTCACATTTACTCCCTCATCGCCGCGATTTTCGCGGCGTAGGCATCACAATATCTGAATTCACGCCTGTTCATGACTCCTCCTCCGCAACTCCTAAGAGTCGGCTCTACCTGCGATTGAAACGGCTACTTTGCGCCCCTTTTCCGTCAATCGGTATTTTTGCGTGGGGCTACGAGGCGAATCGGGTTGTGTCAGTTCAATATAGCCAATCCGCAGCGCCGGTTCCAAATACAGCGAGGCAAAGGTGTTTCGGTCTTTAATCGAAAGCCTTGACATCAGTGTCCGCCGCGACATCTCGCCATCTAAAACCAACATTAGGCGTGTCACTTGCTCCGATAAAGCGGGGGCTTTACTTGCTGGGTTACTTGCTGGGTTACTTGCTGGGTCGCCTTTCATGTTAGCTGCATGGTTCTTAACTTCAAGACCTCCTCCGACAAGCATTTCCCTATTGCGAAGAGAGTGGTTCGCCCCGAAAAGCAAATTGTCGAAAAAGCGTTCGAGATACAAAAGAGTCTCTTCGACCCCCGTTGTTAAATTAGTGTAGTTTGCACGAACGAGCGCGTTGCGGAAATACCATGAGTTCTCGACAAACGGTTCATTAGAAACATTGAAGCCCAACATCCGCAAATATTTGACTGTAAATACAGCCGTTGTCCGCGTATTGCCTTCGCCAAACGGGTGGATTTGCCACAGCCGCGAAATGAAGCGGGCGAAATGACGCACAGACTCTTCGCGGGAAAGACGCACATACGAGAAGTCTCGTTCCTGTCCAAAGTCGTAGGCAAGGGTGTCAAGCAACGCATCTGCCGTAGCATAGAAAACAGTATCGCCGCGCAAGACCCATTCGCTCTTTGTGATGTTGTAGTCGCGCAACTGTCCGGCATGCTTGAAAATCCCGTCAAACAACCGCCTGTGAATTGAAATCAATTCGGACGGCGCGAAAGAGAAGGCCGGTTCCGCCAGGATTTCCGCAATCCTTTGCGAAACCTTGTCGGCCTCCTCCACGCGCTGTTCATCATTTGGCCCTGTCGGTCGAGCCTTGTAGTATCCATCAAGAAGTTTTCTGACTTCCGTAAGGGAAATCTCGCCCTCGATGTTGCGACGCGCAGCATCAATCAGATACTCCGACGTCTCTAATCCATCAACTTTTTGGAGGCCGATGGCCACACGCCAGTTTTCCGCCCGCTGTCGCAGATGCGGCTCGCCTGCGCGAGTATATTCCAATAGATCGTCTGGTTTCATGGATTGCACCTAAAGTTTTGGCCTGTATAAGTTTATCGGGATATGACACCTTCTCACTCGCCGACGGGCACATCCCTGTTAAAGTTGTTCGGAATTCCCGAACGACTCATCAGTCTGGTAGATTATGATTTCGCCCTGCAGCGGTTGCTGGCTATCGTTTTCCATAAAAAAGTCCGTTTTCTCCTATTTCATTACACCTCTGCCCTTGGGATGGTTTCTGCGGAGGTTTTCAACATGCGCCGCCTTCCGCTCACGGGAAAGCGACGACTGCCATTCAAGGATGGCGTCAACAATTTCAGACACTTGTTCGGCCCTGATTATAGCTTTTGACGACTGCTTGAGTATGTAGTCTGGAACATCGCCGAACAGCATGACTTCAGGAGGTATCTGCGTCTTGAAAACAGTTTCGCCGCAAAAAGCGACAATCGTCTTAAAATACTCCTTTGATATGCCAAGGCACTCGGAGAGTGTCGCGATGTGCTTGTAGTTCTGGCGAAGCGGGTTTTGAAAGCGGTCTTTGCGCCTGTAATGCGAGACTGTCCATTGGGGCGACTTTGCATCGCCAAAAACCCAACCCGAATATGTTTTCGTCTCTATCACGAAAATGCCCCATTCCGAGACAATGATATGGTCAATCTGCGTTGTTGCGCCATCGTCCGTTGGCAGCATGATATTATGGAGAATTCTGTATTTGGCACAATCCAGTTTAACCTTTAAAAGTTTGTCCAAGACCATCTCGCCAAACCAGCCCTTGATTTGCGGCCTGAAAATTTTAAACACGCTGGCTAGAAAGACAACTACAAAAGGAATGATAAAGATTTTCATTGTCAGGTTCTCTTGCAAGGGTTAATTTTAGATAACACTCCGTTGGATTGCATCTAGTGCCAGATCATCGTCGCCAAGAAACTCGTTATTGATCTTGATATAATGCCCTCGTTGGCGGTGTTTTTCGCTGCCGCCTTTCGCGTTGTTTTTTAGGTTGACGTTCTGTTTTTAAATTTGCCATTTCCAACAACTACAAATGAAATGTTAGTTTACAAGTAAAGCCATTTCCCTCATCATTTACAATATTATTGTTATAAGAGTTCAGCAATTTTAACTCCATCGTATAACCAATATTGTGCCCCCTGATATGATCCTGACTTATTGCATTTCCCTAAGCGTGTCTTGATCTCGCGGGTTAAGGTTGCCAGTTTCCATTTTTTTCCCTCAAATTCAACTTCTGTATCGCTTACGACATGAGCAACAATCCCCGGATCATCAATAAAAACAATATCCTCACCTATGAGATTCAGTTCCTTAAACCAAAGGATATTCTCTAGACGTTTGCCTTGTGTGTGCACCTTGTAGTTATTGGTTTGGCGCAAACCCTCTGGTATCGGTAAAACATTGTCAATCAAATAGCCAACTATCCAATTGGCACGTGCCATGATAGCATTTGTGTCCCATTTATCGACATCAACAATCTCCTTTCGGGAAATGCTTAAACCTTCGTTTTCAGAATAAATGGCCTTCTTTTCACTAAATGGTCTATTGCCAAGTTCTTGATTGTGCCTAATAAGGGTAAGATTCCCAATTGAATGGACGAACTGTTCTTTCTTACTAACCTCGACTTCACCCAGATATGTCTCCCAATCTTTACTCAAGGTTTGTGGCATTATATGTTCAACTTGAAGAAACTCATCATTGAAAATGTCCGGACGATTTTTAGTCATAGACTCTTCAACAAGGGCAAGGCAGAATTTACTGTAGGCGAGACTATAGAAGTTCGTTGAAGCCTTCAATTCTGAAGAAAGCTCGTTGTCATTTGGCAGACGAAGAGCAAATTCCCCTTGCGCCAGAAATTCAAAGAACTTTTCGCCTTTATCTTCCACCTTCTTCAATTCTGGGATGTATCTGGCAAAACGCGGAAAACTTTTGTTTTCGCCTGCTGTCAATCTTATAAGACGGCGACGAAGGATATATGTTCTGAAAGCAGAAAGAATCGAACACAAATCCCCCGCATCTAATGTATTTGAATGCCATTCATTAAGAAGGGATAGTAAGAACGAATAAGCAGTGGTCGTATTTAGTGTCCTCAAATCCTGTAAAAGGACATCAATTTTGTAATCACCTGTTGACGAATATCCTAGTATTTCTGCATAAACGCTTGACAATTTTGACAAATCACTTAAGACCTTTTCAGAATCTTCGGTCTCAAAAATGCTTTTGAACGAGCGATACAGATTTTTGAAATTGGATTCCGATGCAACAGGGAACGCAGATTCTTCATGGAACTGCATAAAGTCTCTAACGAAAGAAGACATTTTTTTAGGTATGTCTCTTTCCATGGGTAACCAATACTTTCTATATAGTTCGTCTTGTCTCTTGGGCTTCATTCCCAGTAACAAATAATTGCGAACTAAATCAGCTAACGACAAGGGTTTCCCAAGCGAGTTCATAGACTCGAATATTTCCTGAGGGCTTTCTGAAAGATTTTGCTCCGGGAAAAGCTCAATTGAAACAACTCGAAAATTGCAAAGGCCATATTTAATTAAATTGAACAGTTCAGTGTCTTCATTTGTTAGTTTTTGTAGACATTCTTTGAAATACTGGTAATTTGCATAGACGGAAGAGATTTGCTCTTTTGCGGACAGTTTCTCTTCAAGAATTATCTTTTTATATGCATCCCAATCAGCTTCCACTTGCTTCAACTTGATTTTATGTTCGTTATTATCTTTTGAAACATGTTCATTTTTCAAAAAGGTGGTGTCAATCTGCTGCCTTATAGACGAATCTTTGATTAGATCACGGATTGCAGCAAGAAAAAGCATGGTTGTTGTTATTCGCTGTTGTCCATCTATCAAAACAAGTGTTGCTGGTCCAAATGCCATTGTATTTGGAGTGCTGTGGTAGGTGATTGAACCAAAAAAATGTTCGGATGTTCTACCATTCAAATTGTTTTTACAGGTCTTCAGAATATCGTTCAAGAAAACCTCACATTGATCCTCTGTCCACTCGTAATTGCGCTGAAACGGCGGAATAAAGAAAGTGATCTCTCTGCTGGAAAGCATGTTTAAGAGAAGGGGTTTTGCTAGTTCCATGATTATTCTCCTTGAGATTTAGTTATTTATTTGCGCATAGTCAAAAGTTCGTCACCAGTAATGTCAACAATTACTCACCCTATCCCCCCCCTTAATCGACGGAATGAACATGGCATCCATCTTGGCTACTGCGCGGTAGAGGCCCTTGGCGCGTTATTGGATTTCTGCGAGAGCGGAACAACCCGGCAGAAATAGACCTTGGCGGGAAGGCCGTTGGCGAAGGATGGCAGGGAGAGTTCCCTTATCATGTCAAGACGATATTCCTTTTTGTGCTCCATGAAGTGCTGCAGGTTGTATGCGTTCTGCGAATCGGCCAGCGCAAAGACCTGCGCATTGGGATCCTCTTCAAAGAGGCGCCGCACAATCGGGATCGGGTCACAGCCCGGCATCGTGGTGGCCGTCCTGACGGGGTGCCCCATGAAGAACTGCCGAGAGCGTTCGCCTATGACGACTGCCCCTTCCGGCAGCGTAGTCGCCAGTTCGTCGGCAATTTCGCGTTGCATTCTGGGATGCGTCGTCATTAGTTCCGCCGTAGCCGTCCGCCAAGTGGGGATGAGGAGAACCGAGAGCGCAACTGCGACCGGCGCGACCGCAACGACAGCCCACCGCCTGAAGGGCGTGGCCCGCATGCCAAAGGCGATTGCCGCAAAGGCGAATGACGCCGCGAGCGACAGCGCCATGGGCGCCAGCCAGGCGTCGTCCGGTTGCTTGAGGTAAGGGGCGAGATGCAGGCCGGGCAGGCCGGCGAAGGCCACGGACGCGCCGATGAACCCTATCATCAGCCAGACGACTCCTTCACGGGCCAGAGCGCGGAAGCCGCGCATGGTGGCGATGATGGCCGCCAGGGCGAGCGGCGGCAGAATCACGAAGATGGCGCCGCAGCTCCATACAATCACTTGCGGGAGGTTCGACACGCTTGAAAAGGCGCGAGCCACGCCATCAGGACGCGCTGGGGCGGCGGATTGCGCGGCAAATACCGACACCAGCGCCACCGCCGCCGCAAAGGCAAGCGCGATTGCCTGCGGCTTCCATGGGGCGGAATCTGGCGCGTCTTCCTCAAAGTCGCGCCAGATTTCGGCGAGGAGGATTGGCAGCGCCATCATCGCAGGGTGGTAGTAGTGGAGGCAGATTGAGTTGTTGACCGACACGCCCGCCACGTATGCCGGAATCGACAGGTAGAGCAGTATGCGCCAGCTACATTTGCGACGAAGCGCGTCACGCGCCGCCATCGCCAGCGGCACGGCCGACATAAAGACGGCGACAGGCCCGAATGCCTTGAAGCAGATGTCACGCGGGAACGACGAGAAACCGCGGAATAGCTGGTCGAAGTCGAAGAGCGATGGGAGCGCGTTGTGGGTCGTGGTGCGGCGGATGAGTTCGGCAGCTGTCAGTCCGTGGCGCGGCGCCTCGCCGGAGACGGATAGGACCTCTAGGGCGCGCCAGGCCATCACCGATGCGGCCGACGCCGCGACGAAGAGGACAATGTCCAGCCATGCGGCGCGCGTCTTGCGTTGCGAGAGGACGCCAGCCGCGACGAATGGCAGCAGCACCCAGATCGAGGGCTTTATCAGCACGATTGCGCCGACGACCGCCGCCGCCGCGAATATCCGCCACGCGCCCTTGCCGGCGGCGATGCAAAAGGCGATGGTGGCCAGCGCGCCTATCGCGAGGTCGTTGCATGCCGTCCGCTCGTATGCCACCACCACCGGCAGCGAGGACAATACCGCGCACCAGAGAAAGGACTTCGCAAAGCCGCAGCGGCGGCCGACGAAGAGGAACGCCATGCACCAGGAGGCGAAATACAGCGCCGCGAATGGTATGCGCCATGCCCAGTCCGAGAGGCCGAAGATGGCGTAGCCAAGGTAGGACAGCCAGTGGGTGAACGCGGAATAGCCGTATGTGACGGACTCTCCAATGGAGTAATCGCAGAAGAAGCCCCAGAGGAACTTGTCCTTCCCCGCGCCCATGTAGTAGCCTTCGTCCGTCACGTTGTATCCGTATTCCCAGATAGAGGGGATTCCGGCGTCGGCGTTCAGCCAGTAGAGACGAAGCGCGCACCAGACAATCACGAAGGCGGCGAACCAAATCCAGTTACTTGCCCTCTTCATGGTATTCCTCCTCCGCATTTACGTTCCACACGGCCGGCCGGTTCCCTTCCCCGAGCAGCGCCCTCGCTGCAAGGAAGCCGCACAGCATCGAGTGGTCCATGTTGTTGTAGCGGTGCTGTCCGTTGCGCCCGATGCAGTAGAGGTTCGGGAAGGTGTCCAGCCATTCGCGGACCTTGCCGAACTCCGCGTAGCTGCCAAAGTAGGCGGGATATGCCTTCTTCAGCCGGATGCAGACCGACTTGCGGACAGGCTCGTCCGCGGAGATGACGCCGATCTTGCGCAGTTCGCCAGCCGCCATATCAATAAAATCCGCGTCGCCCATCGTCCAGAGGTCGTCGCCCTCAGAACAGAAATACTCCAGGCCGACCCACACATGCTTGGTCACGTCGTCAACCATGTAGGGGGACCAGTTGTTGAAAATCTGAATGCGCCCGAGACGGACATCGTGCTCCTGTATGTATATCCATGTGTCGGGGACTATCCCGCCAACGGTTTTCAGCTTCGTCTTGTTCCTGATGGCAAGGCGGTCAACGAGCAGCCCCGCCGTGATGAAGTCGCGGTAGGGCAGTCCGGCGGCGATGGCCGCCACGGGGGCCGGGGCCGTGCCAATCGCCGCGACGAGGTCCTTGACGGGCATCGACGAGAAAACGGCGTCGCAATCGAGGCGGTGCCCGTCCGCTAGCGTCACGGAGACGATCCGGTCGCCATCGACGGAAAAGCCGACGACGCGTGATTCCATCATGATTTCCACGCCGTCGGCGCGGAGCCTGTCCGCGAGCGTCTCCCACAGCTGTCCGGGGCCGAACTTGGGATAGACGAATTCGTCAATGAGCGACGTCTCCTTCTTCCCGCCCTTCGGGATGAAGACGTTGAGCAGGGCCTTCCACAGCGACAGTCCCTTCACGCGCTGCGCGCCCCACGACGGGTCGATTTTCGATGGATGGATGCCCCAGAGCTTTTCCGTGTAGCCCTCGAAGAACATTGAGTAGAGGACCTTGCCGAAGCGGTTAATGTAGAAGTCCTCGAGCGATTTCTCCTCCCGCTTGAAGAAGGCACTGCGGATGTAGCTGCAGCCAATCTTCAGCGTCCGCCAGAAGCCAAGGGCCAGGACGGTCGCGGGTTTGATGGAAATGGGATAGTCGAAGAACTTCCGCAGGTAGTAGATGCGGCTGACCCTGTGGCGGCGCAGCAGCACCTTGTCCTCAACTTCCGGATCAGGCCCGCCAGGCTCGGTGTGGCACAGGCGGTCAAGCATAAGGTCGTCCTTTGCCGGATGGCCCTGGATTGGCATCAGCTCCTGCCAAAGGGCGTTGACCTCATCTGACTTCGAGAAGAAGCGGTGGCCGCCGATGTCAATTCTGCAACGCCCGCAAACAGCCGTGCGCGAGATGCCGCCAATTACGCTGTCTTCCTCGACAATGACGATTCGCCAGTCCTTCGACTTCCGCCGCAGCTCGTATGCTGCGGAAAGCCCCGCTGGACCGGCTCCTATTACGACGGCGGTTTTCATGGAAGCGCCAAGGGCCTTCTACCGCAGCAGGGCGAAGTGAGTGAAGATGTCCTGCGTGTAGAGGAGAAGCGACGAGCCGATCCACGATGCGCAGACGAGGAGCGTGAGCGATATCGCAATCAGCTTGACGGCGAAGCCAAGCGTCTGCTCCTGAATCTGCGTGAGCGCCTGCAGGAGCGAGACGAGGATGCCGATGACCGTCGCCACGAGAATCGGGATGAGCGAGAGCCTGAGGACGATGATTAGGCAAGCTTTGGCATAGTCGAGTATCTGCGCGTTGCTCATAGGACATACCCCCTGACAAGACCCTGGATGAGAAGCGTCCAGCCGTTCACCATGACGAAGAGCAGCAGCTTGAACGGCAGCGAGATCGTCACGGGCGAAACCATCATCATGCCCATCGCGAGAAGGATGTTCGAGACGATGATGTCAATCGCGATGAACGGCAGATAGACAAGGAAGCCGATTTGGAATGCCTTGGTTAGCTCCGACACGCAGAACGACGGCAGCAGGATGTAGAAGCTTTCGGGGTCAACCACTGCCAGATTGTCATCCTTGCCCCACAGCGTCTCGGCCGTGTTGATGAAGAAGGCGCGCTCCCTCGGCGCAGTGTGGTTGGAGAGCCACTTGCGGAAGGGCTCGACCGCCGCCGGGAAGTCGAAAGAAGTAAGGTTGATGGTTGAAGATTCCGCTGGCGCCGCCGCAACGGCCTGAGTCTGGACTGGCTGGCTTCCCTGCCTTTGGCTTTCGACGATTGCGTTCCACGATTCCGAGGCCACTGGCGCCATGACGTAGAAAGTGAGGATCATCGCCAGGGCGTTGATGACCATGTTCGGCGGGATGGACTGGATGCCCAGCGCGTTTCGGATCAACGACATCACGACGACGATTTTCAAGTAGCTCGTGGCCATCATCGCCACGAACGGCAACAGCGAAAGCCCTACGAATAGGACAATCAGCGAGAATGGATTTGTCTGGAACATGGGGTCGGGAAGTTGAAAAGTTGGGAAGTTGAGAAGTTGTAAGGTAGCAAATAGACGGAATTTTATCCCAGCGCCTCGACGATAAAGGCGGGATGTTCGCCAAGGCGGTCGAGGCGGCCGCTTGCAAGAATCTTGCCGCTTTTCACAAGGCGAAGCTGGAGACCAGCCTCCCCGCTCGAACCATCGGCTTTTGGCGAACCACTTTCCGCCGCGTCGAAGAGTTCTCCCAATGTCACGGCGCGAGCCTCGGTGGCGACAACGCGGCAGCGTCCGTCATCCGCGAAAGGCGCCACGCCCGTCTCGTCCACGGCAAAGAGCCCGTCCGCGATTAGGCGCGGCGCAACGGAGCCGATTTCCGGCAGGAGCAGCGAGTCGCCGACTGCGAGGGACGCCAGGTCTTCCGATGGGAGCACGAAGGCCGCATACTCCACCTCGGCGGAGAGGGACTCGGCGCGTAGTTCTTCATTCCCCAGGTAAAGGTGCCGGAGATTGCCGAGCGCGGCCGCCACGGTGTCGGTGCGCGTCAGCGCAAAGGCGATGTCGGCGACTTGCAGGAACAATGTCCGCTCATCAGGGGCTACTGAGGCATCCGCAAGGCCCACAAGGCGCAGCTGGCGCCGCACCGCGTTTTCAAGTAGCTGGAGAAGCGGGCCACACTCCTTCTCCACAAGGGCGAGCAAGATTGGCGCCGGCACGTCGGCCCGGCTGTCCCAGAGTTTGTCGAGTTCGGCAAAGCGAGGCGAACGCGACAGCTTCAGCGTGTGCGGCTCTTCGCCGAAGAGAATCGAAAGGGCAAGCGTGTCGTCGGTCAGGATGGATCCTGGACGGAGCGGCAGGTTCTCTTCACCAAGGCGGCAGGGCATGGCGAAAGCTGGCGACTCAAGGATCTGGTCGGGCGTCGCCTTGCCCCACTTCGGGAGCGCGGACAGGATTTCAAGCGGTTTCATCTGTTTTTCCTTTCTTCGCGACTAGCGCGACAGAGACATGGTGGAATGCCGCCACATGTTCGGCGAGCGCGGCCTCAAGGCGCGGCAGCGCCGCAGCGGCGGACTGCACGGCTTCTGGCGTTGCCGGCGTGATGGCGATTGTAAGGGTGCCGTCCTTGGCGGTCAAGGTGATGTCCGAGCCGTCCAGGACAGTCGGCTTGAGAGTCATGTGCACTTCGCCTTCGCCCTTCACGAGCGAAGGGGTGACGGATATCTGCCCGACTACGGCCTCGACCATCTTGTTGACGGTTTCGACGATGACCTCCGTTCGAGCCGTGGCGGCGGCGACGGAAATGCCATCCTCGCGCAAAGGCGCCGAAGCGGTAAGGTATTCGGGCGGCGCCGCCACAACTGGCGCCGCCTGCAAGACAGTCTCCTGCTCATCTGGTGTCTTGGCGACGACATGCGTTGCCTCACGCGAAGGCGTGGATAGCGTCTGCGGCACGGGGCGCGGAACGCGAGGCGCGGCCATCGTCTCGACCTCTCCGCCCTCGGCTATCGTCTCATGTCTCACGACAGTTTCAACTACCACGCTCTGCGGCTCTGCAGCTCTGCGCGGGCTCTCGGCCGCTACTGGCGTTATCACAGGCTCTTCAGCAATGGGCGCAGCCACAGGCACCGCAACTGGCGCAACCGGCTCATCTACCACCGGCGCGGCAACCGAAGCCGCAACTGGCGTAACTGGCATATCGGCGACAGGCGCGGCAACCGAAGCCACTACTGGCCTAACTGGCACTTCTACCACAGGCGCGGCAATTGGAATGGCTACTGGCGTAACCGGCTCATTGACCACGGGCGCGGCAACAGGAGCCGCCTGTATGGCTGGCCTATCAACGACAGGCGTGACTTGCGCCGCAGGCGTTGCGACGGCTCCGGCAACCTGTGTAGCCGCTGGAGAAGCCTCGATCACTACATGAGTCGTCTCACGCTGAGGCGTGAAGGAAGACGGCGGCACGGGCCGCGAAACGCGGGACGTCTCTATCGTCTCGACCTCTCCGCCATCGGCTTTCGTCTCTTGTCTCACGACAGTTTCTACAACCACGCTCTGCGGCTCTGCGGCTTTGCGCGGGGCCTCGGCCGCTATTGGCGTAGTCACAAGCTCTTCGGCAATGGGCGCAACAACTGGAACCGCTACTGGCGTAACCGGCGCATCGGAGCCAGGCGCGGCAACCGAAGCCACTACTGGCCTAACTGGCACTTCTACCACAGGCACCGCAACCGGAGCCGTAGGCATTACTGGCTTATCGACAACAGGCGTGGCTTGCGCCGCAGGCATTGCAACGACTCCGACAACCTGCGTAGCCGCTGGGGAAGCTTCGGTGGCGACATGAGTCGTCTCACGCTGAGGCGTGAAGGAAGACGGCGGCACGGAACGCGAGACTTGGAACGTCTCGATCGTCTCGACCTCTCCGCCATCGGCTTTCGCCTCATGTCTCACGACAGTTTCAACTACCACGCTCTGCGGCTCTGCGGCTCTGCGCGAGATCTCGGCCGCTATCGGCGTAATCACAGGCCCTTCAGCAATGGGCGCAGTAACCGGCGCCGCAATCGGTCTAACCGACTCATCGACCACAGGCGCGGCAACTGGAACCGCTACTGGCGTGACCGGCACATCGGAGACAGGCGCGGCAACCGAAGCCACCACTGGCCTAACTGGCACTTCTACCACCGGCACTGCAATCGGAGCCGCTGGCATTACTGGCTTATCAACAACAGGAGTGGCTTGCGCCGAAGGCGTTGCGACGACTTCGGCAAGCTTTGCAGCTGCAGAGGAAGCCTCGGTAACGACATGAGTCGTCTCACGCTGAGGCGTGGAAGGCGTCTGCGGCACAGGACGCGAGACACGAGACATGTCTATCGTCTCGACCTCTCCGCTCTCGTCTATCGTCTCATGTCTCACGACAGTTTCTACTACCCCGCTCTGCGGCTCTACAACTCTGCGCGGGGCCTCGGCCGCTATTGGCGTGGCCACAGGCTCTTCAGCAATAGGCGCGGCCACAGGCACCGCAACTGGCCTAACTGGCATTTCTCCCACAGGCGCGGCAACTGCAATCGAATCTTGCGTGACCGGCGCTTCGACGACAGGAACTGCCACCGGAGCGACCGGTGTGGCTGGCTTCTTATTAACGACAGGTGTAGCTTGCGCCGCTGGCATTGCGACGGCTAGTGCGACCCGCGTAGGAGCTGGGGATGCTTCGGCAACGACAGTTTCTACGACCACGCTCTTCTGCTCTGCGGCTTTGCGCGGAGCCTCGGCTGCTATCGGCGTAGCCACAGGCTCTTCAGCAATGGGCGCAGTAACCGGCAC
>JAGCUY010000121.1 GCA_017962605.1 Kiritimatiellia bacterium
ATGATCGCGCAGGCATCGCGAACCCGCGCGGCCCAATGGGCTTCTTCGACATCGAGAACGATCCGCTCTCTCTCGCGTCGGAGCGCGCCGCACTCAGCCTCTTCCTGCGCGGCGACATTGCACCACTGCAAGCGGAAGAGCCGCTCGTCCTGGACCCCGCGGCCCTGCGCGACCCGGCCGGAGCCGCCCCCATGATCGCCACCCTTGGCGACAACGCCAAGGCGTGGAAGAGCCGCGTGGGCACGCGGCTCAGCGCGCAGGGACAGGGCCCTGCGCACAAAACTTCTACCGAAGGCACCGAGGGGGGCGCGGCCACTCATACGAGTGTTGTGGAGGCGGCCCCGTCCGCCTCCATCGACCCGGCCACCGGTACCTTCCTCCTCGACACGCCCCGCACCTGCGGCGGCTTTGCCGAGAGCGGCGCCCACGTCGCCGGGCCGCTGCGGTTTTCGCTTGTCGCAAGTCCAAAGTCGCAAGTCCCAAGTCCAAAGTCCCGGAACGACACCCGAGACCTGCAACCTGCGACCTGCGACTGCGGCGACGCAGTCGCCGCCACGGTGTGGGTCTCCTCGCTCGACGGCCTCCCCATCGCCGCCTCCTCGCACCTGCTGCTCACCCACCTCACCGACGTGCAGAACAACGGCATCGAATACGCCGACCCCGACTGCACCATCCTGCTCAAGTGGGGCTGGCTCCCGCACCTCATGCGCAATGGCGCGGCGGAGATCGAGCTAACCCTTGAAGGGGGCGCGGGGGATGTGCCCCCGTCCTTTGCCGTTTTCCGCCTCTCTCCCGGCGGCAAGCGCTTGGGCAAGGTGCCCTTTATCCTCGCCGTTTCCGGCGAGGCGCAGAACACCCTCCGCTTCACCGCCCGCACGGACCACGACCCCGCCTCCGCCACCTATCTCTACGAGATCGTGCGCGAACAGCCACTCACCACTAGTCACTAACAACTAACCAAAGAAAGGAACAGAACATGAACATAAACCTACGCACCCACGCCCTGCACCGCGCCATATCTTGCCGCAACCTCCATGCCGGGTTGCGGATCGCGGTTTCACTCGCGGCCGCGGCGCTCGCGCTCCCCGCCTCTTCCCGCACGGTCTACGACGCCGGCAAGGCGTTCAACGAAGCCGGGCACAACAAAAATGCATTTGGCGTATGGTCGCTTCTGCACGCCTCCGGCGATGATCTGGCGACAACGTCGGCCTTTGACACAACGACGGGCGGGACCAGCCCGCTTGTCGGCATCGGCGGCAGCACGTCGCCTTGGATTCGTGTGAATTCCGGCACGACGACGCAGATATCGGACGGCGAGGAGATTCTTCCCAATGAGTTGTATCTCCATCCTGCGAATTCCGGAAACAAGTGCGACATCGTGCGCTTCACGGCACCCGAGGCGGGCTGGTATTCTGCCAACGTTTTCGCGCATGACGTGAGCAAGGAGAGCAGCGGTTCGGCAAGTTCCGGCGTTGAGGTCTCCATTCGTGCCGCCGGCAACATCCTTGTCAGCAAACAGCGGGTGTCTCTTGAGGATTATGCGAGCAACAATCCCACGCACCGGTTCGATTTCCAGATGCCCGTTCGCCATCTGAATGTCGGCGATACGATAGAGGTTGTCATCGGCCCTGGAACGGCACATTCGAATGACGCCACGGGCCTGCGCTTCATCGTCACGAAGGAGGACGAAGGCGCGTTCTACGATTCCGGCATTGCGCTGACGAACAACATCGCCACGACCTACGCCAACCCCCACGGTACCATCGCAAACGGAGCCTGGTGCTATCTACTCGCGTCCATACCAGCAGGGACAGACCTGGCAGTATGGGGACCGTCAAGCTTCATTAATGCGGCGGGAAGCCGCATCGGGGAGAAGGCGGCCAGATCGGATGCCAGCAGCCAGCGCGGCTTTGCCGGTGCCTCAAGCGGAACGTCTCCCTACGTTCTTGTGAATGAAACAGCCGCCGGTTCTTCGGCGTCAACGAGCGCGTCCAGTCAATCGTCTCAAATCGCACCATGTGAACTACATGTCCACCCGAAAGCATCGGACGTGAACGCCTGGCCCGTCATACGCTTCCGCCCGCCGGCGAGCGGCTACTATTCCGCCTCCATCGTCGCGCGAGACGTGATTCGCGGAAAACCGACCGACACGCCAACGCCAGATGGCGTCCACGTCTATCTGCTCGTTTCCGGAACCGTCGTGACGAACGTCTACATTTCCGCCGAGACATTCTCATCCACCGCGCATCTGACATTCGAATCGAGCTTGCTCGTTGCCAACGAACCGGTGGATGTCGCCGTATTCGCGAATGCGTCTGCGTCAAGCGATGCGACTGGCATTTCTGCCATCTTCCGCCGCGAGAACGGCGCAATCTATGATGCCGGGAAGTCGTTTTTCGCCGACCACGCGGCCGGCGGGAGGACGGACTCCTTCGCCGACCTGCTTGGCGGCGGCGCAACGTGGCAGCTCGGCGCGAAGACGAACGCCTGGTGTGGTTCGCAGTTCTACGAAGGGCTGACGTCAGGCGGCGTTGCGAGCGGCAGCAAGAAGTGGTGGCTGCAGGGGCGTTTCCAGTCGTGGACGGAATATCCTTACTTCCTCATGATTACAAACGGCGTGGCGTCAGCCGATAGTTCTTTCGACATTTCCGCGGACCTGTTCGCCGTGTCGCCTTACGAATTCGCAGTCAGGCCGAACGATCCAGGCTACCAGTCTTCCAGCCCGACAATTAAGGCCGTCGTTCCGTCTGACGGCGTCTACCGCGTCCGCTCATACGTCCGCGACCTAAACAACAGCGGCGGCGACGGCGTACAAGCGAGCGTGGTCGCAAATGGCCACGTCGCCGATTCATCCGTAATCTGGCGCCTCGCCACGGGGGGCGGACTGTTCGAAACCGCCCTTGGCGCCGATCGCCTGTGGCTAAAAGGCGGCGAGCGAATCGAGTACGTTGTCGATCCTCTGACCAGCCGAAACGAAGATCCCACCGGCCTTTCGGCGTGCTACGAAATTTGCGACGCCTCGCCGTCGGCGCGCGTGATCAACATCGATTTCGGCGTTTCCAGCTCCGTCGCCGGACGTTTCTCGAACCACACCGGCGCCGGCCGCGAGGGCTGGAGCGACTGGAACAAGTGGAACGCCCTGCGGATCAGCAATAGCACGCCTGCGGCCACGGTTTCCGTCGATAACTGCCGCGAGGCGGACGGCATGACGAAGCGCAACGTGACGCTCACGTTGGCGCGGACATCGGGGACCGTCCTCAAGGGCTTCACGAGCGGCGACATGCCAACGGGCTCCGCGCTCCACAACAACTGGGCGGTATCGACCGACGCTTCCGACACCTACACGTTCACGCTCTCGAAGCTGAAGGCGGACGAGCCCTACACGCTCTATCTCTATTCGGCCAAGGGCGGCGCGGCGGGCAACGCCTCGTTCACCGTCGGCGGAGTCGCCAAGACGCCGGACGAAACCTGGAATCTCAGGGACACGAAGGTGCTGGCGCGTTTCGACGCCACCTCCGACGCCAACGGCCAAATCACCGGCACGTTCGCGGCGGCCGACGCCAACGGAGGCGCGTTCAACGGCCTCTCCGTCGTCGGCGAGTTCCCCGACTACGTCCCGGAAGCGTTCGTCCTCGTTGTCCGCTAGCCTCCGCCGCTCCAATCGCCAGCCGCCGGCAACCCACCACCGGCAGCTGGCAACGAACGACCATGATAGTCGAATCCGTCCGCAACTTCGAAGACCTCTCCGCCGTCGGCGCGTCGATTCTCTTCGACGCCGTCATGGGTAAGCTCTCGCGCGGCGAGCGCTTCAACCTGGGCCTCGCCACCGGCAACACGATGATCGGGCTCTACGAGAGGCTGGCCGAGTCGCTTAACTCGGCCCGCGCCGACCTCTCGCTGCTTTCGACCTGGAACCTCGACGAGTATTCCCTCGACGGCCGCTCACCGGTCCCGCATGACCATCCGCTCTCCTACTGGCGCTACATGCACGAAAAGCTCTTCGCGAAGTTCGACCCCACGCTCGGCTTCCGCGAGGAGAACGCGCACTTCCCCGACCCCGCCGCGCCGGAGTCCTACGACCCCGCAATCGCGGCGGCGGGCGGACTCGACCTGCAACTGCTCGGCATCGGCTTCAACGGACACATCGCCTTCAATGAGCCGATGCGCGAGTCGGAGATTTCGGCGGAGGCGTTCGGCAGGCTCCCCACGCGCGTCCTGCCCTTGACCCCGGAGACCATCGCCCAGAACACGGCCGTCACCGCGGGCGGTGACAGCTCCCTCGTGCCGCGCTTCGCCGCCACGATGGGGATGGCGCCCATCCTCGAATCAAAGAAGGCGCTGCTCCTCGCCTGCTTCGCGGAACAGGAGGCGCCGCTCGCCCGGATGCTCCGCGACCGGCGGCCCACGCCCGAACTGCCCGCCTCCTATCTGCTCGCCCATCCCGACTTCACGCTGGTGTGGACGGCGGACAAGATCCATCTAGAAGGCCTTTCATGACGACTTGCATCGCCGGCTGCCGCATCGTTTCCCCCGGCATCGACATCCCGCAGGGGTGCATCCTCGTCGAGGGGGAGCGGATTGCCGGCGTCTCGGAGAGCCCGCCGGAAGGCTTTGATGGCCCGGTCATCGACGGCAGGGGACTCATTGCCGTTCCTGGCTTCATCGACATCCATTCGCACGGCCGTTCCGGCTTCGACTTCTGCGACGGGAGCGCCGAAGCGTTTTCCGCCATCGGGCGGGGCAAGCTTGAGGACGGCGTTACGGGTTTTCTCGCGACCAGCCTCAGCGTGTCCGCCGACGATTTGCGCACGCTCTGCCGACTGGCCGCGAACTACCGGCAAAACACGTCCGACGGGGCGACGCTTCTTGGCGTCCACCTGGAAGGCCCCTTTTTCAATCCCGCCTGCGCCGGGGCCCAGAACCCCGCCTTCCTGAAGCATCCCGACATCGCCCTCGTGGACGAACTCAACGCCATCGCCCCGGTGAAGAAGGTTTCCTTCTCGCCGGAACTCCCCGGCGGCGAGGATTTCACCCGGGCGCTGGCTCAACGGGGCATCATGCCCTCCGGCGGCCACACCGCGGCGGACTACGAGTGCTACTCCCGGTGCAGGGCGCTGGGCATGAGGCACCTGACCCACTTCTGCAACGTGATGACCCCGATGCACCATCTGCGGTTCGGCATGGTCGGAGGCGGACTCCTGGACGATGACGTCTACGTGGAAATGATCTGCGACGGCGTCCACCTCTGCGACCCGATGATCCAACTGATCGCACGGATGAAGGGCCCGTGGAGGATGATGCTCATTACCGACGCCATGCGGGCCTGCGCGATGCCCGACGGAGACTACTCGCTGGGCGGACTGCCCGTCGTGGTGAAAGACGGCTGCGCGCGGCTGACAACGGGGCAGGTGGCCGGAAGTACCCTGCGCTATCCGGACGGCCTCAAGCGCCTGGTGCGCCTCACGGGCCTGCCGCTCTCCGAGGCCGTTCGCGCCACGTCCCTCAACCAGGCCGAGTCCCTGCATCTCGGCAAGCGCGGCAAGCTGGAAAAGGGCTTCGTCGCCGACATCGTCCTCCTCGACGGGGAACTCGACGTCCAAAAGACCATTTGCAACGGCATTCTCAAATGGGAAAGCAAACAACCATGAAGAAGAAAATAGGATTCATTGACCTCTACATCAACAACTGGCACGCCAACAACTACCCGGCGTGGTTCCGCACGGCGAAGCGCGCGGGCGAGTTTGAGCTGGGCTTCGCCTACGAGGAGTCTCCCCTCTCCCCGGACAGCCCCCCGCTCGGGGAGTGGTGCGCGAAGATGGGCATGAAGCCGGCGCACGACATCGAGACGGTGGTCGCCGACTCCGACTGCCTGTGCGTCCTCGCGCCGAACAACCCGGAGGCGCACGACCGCCTCGCCGCGCTCCCGCTCGCCGCCGGCAAGCCGCTCTACATGGACAAGACCTTCGCGCCCGACAAGGCGACCGCCGCCCGCTTCTTCGAGACCGCGCGCCGCCACGGCACGCCGCTCATGAGCACTTCCGCCCTGCGCTTCGGCGAGGAGTTCGTCGCGATGATGAAGGGGTTCGCGGGCAAGCGCCCCGTCCACGTGACCGCCACCGGCGGCGGCCGCAGTTTCGGGGAATACTCCATCCACCAGATCGAGATGGCGGTCATCGCGCTCGGCCTGGGCGCGCGCTCGGTGACGAGCCTCCCCGGCTGCGCGACGGAACTCTACGCCGTCCGCTACGAGGGCGGCGTCCGCAGCGCCCTCCTCACCTACAACCCCAAGGCCGACTTCACGCTGACCGCGTTCGGCGAGGACCGCGTGGCGGTCGCCCCCGGCGCGACGAACATGTTCCCGCACCTCATCGACGCCATGCTCGAGTTCTTCGCGACAGGCGTCTCGCTCGTGCCCGAGGAAGAGACGGTCGAAGTCGCCGCCATCCGCGAGGCGGCAATCAAGGCCCAGGCCGCCCCCGGCGTCGAAATCCCCGTTCCGTGACGACAGTCGCCATGGCGTGTTGAGAAACTCCCCTTCCGCGGAACGCGTCCTGACCTGGTCCAACGAGACATACACATGCGACGGAAAGAACCGCTCCTTGTAAAAGGAGGTCTTACCCGATGCAGGTATGCCGATTTCAAAATATCTCGCCCGGTTCGGGATCAAGTTCCGCGACCTGAAGTCGAAATGACCCGCCCTCACTGGCGGGCCGGCTCGACGTGGACGATTGCGTCCATTACATTGAGGTCGGAATTGAGCAGCGCGTCCTGGACAGCGTGGCCAATCGCGTGCCCCTCGGCGACTGACAGCGCCGGATCGACATGCACGTGGAGGTCCGACGCGAAAGCCCCGCCGTAGCGGCGCGAGCGGACCTTGTGGACATCCCGCACGCCGGGAACCGTCCGCGCGACATTCGCCACCTCGACGGACTTCCTCTCCATCTCCGCGTCAACCAGCTCCTGGAGCGCCGGACGCATGATCTCCCACGCCACATGCAGGATGAAGACCGACACCAGCAGCGACCCGGCCGGGTCAAGCCACGACAACTTGGGGAATATGCGGGCGAGGGCCACGGCCAGCGCAACGGGGATGGAACTGAGCGCATCGGAGCGGTGGTGCCATGCGTTGGCCTCAGTGGCCGGCGATGAGACTTCGCGTGCGACACGCCTCGTCCAGCGGAACATCCACTCCTTCATCGCCACCGATGCGACCGCAATGAAGAGCGCGGGAAGTCCAGGCACGACATGGCGGCCATGGATGAGCGAGCGCACCGCATGAGCGCCCAGCTCGAAGGCGACCATCACGAGCGCCAGCGAGATGAAGAGCGTTACAAGCGCCTCGATCTTCCCATGGCCGTATGGGTGCTCGTCGTCTGCCGGCGCCGCCCAGTACCTGACGCCCAAAATGACGGCGAGGTCGGTAACCATGTCCGACACCGAATGGACGGCATCGGCCACGAGCGCCTGCGAGGAGCAATAGAAGCCCGCGATGGCCTTCGCCGCAGCGAGGACGACATTGACTGCCATCCCGACGCAGGTCACCCGCTGCACTTTCCCAATTTCTCCCTTGCCGCCAAACATTTCTTCCATAATACCACATTCCGCATTTGCTGTTTCACTGTCAAGGCGCAGCCCTTCTCAGAAAAACACGGTAGCCGAGAGCGGGATTCGGGATTCGGAATCCGGGAGCCGCAGCGGGATTCGGGAGCCGGGAGCCGGGAGCGGGATTCGGGAGCCGGGAGCCGCAGCGGGAATCGGGAGCCGGGAGCCGGGAGCGGGAGGACCAGCGACATGCGACAAGCGACACGCGGGAAGACAGCCGACATTCGACAGCCGACAGCCTGGATTCGGGATTGGCCATTGGCAACATTGGTAATTGGCAACATTTCCACATTTTCACATTTCCATTCTCCAT
>JAGCUY010000122.1 GCA_017962605.1 Kiritimatiellia bacterium
AATTCTAAATTCTTTAATCTTACCTTTCAAATCTAAAATCTTAAATTCAAAATCTTAACCCTCCCCTCTTACATTCCCCTCGCCCCCTCCACCTTCCCCTCATGGCCCCAAAAACTCCCCCCTCAAAAAATTTTTTTGAAAAAATTAAAAAAAAACTTGACATTATTTCTCGAATAGGGTAGAATAAGTATGTTGAATTGTTACAAGAAGTGTCTAGTGAATTTGGGTTCCGCCTAGATTTCATGCGGCTTCGGTGGCAATTTGACACCCTACTCGAAAAAGACGCACATCCGCGTGGAGAGTGCGATCGTTGTAAAAAAACTACTAGGTTCAACAACAATGAAAAAAACTTTAACAGCGGCGCTGGCCCTTTCAACTTTCGCGGGTCTCGCTCTGGCAACGTCCACAATCGAAACCCCAAAGGCTGGGTGCATCAGTGTCGATGCAAGTTCGTCGATGTTTGTGATCAACCCCTTTGCTCCTTTTGAAGGTTCAACCTTAACCCTTGGTGACATTGATGGGTCGGCCGCACCAAATGGTTTCCTTCGTGTTTATACAGCGAATGGCAAGAAGGCTTTTGATGCGAAGTGGAACAATGGTGCATGGTGTGAATGGAGTGATAGCCGTTATGGTGCCAGTTCCAATGACTATCCTCTAGCCCGTGGAGCATCTGTAATGTTTGTCAACGATAGTGCTTCTGAAACTCTAACGGTCGCGGGTGTTCTTTCTGAAAGCAATGAAACTGTGACATGCGACCGTGGGCAGAATTTCGTTGGAAATATTGCCCCAGTTGCAAAGAACCTCACGACATTTACCGTTGGCGGAAGTTTTGATCCTTGGTCTGATTATGTTGCAACTGCTGACGGCACGAAGTATGTCTATGACGGTGGCAATTGGTATCTTCGCAGTGATTACCTCGGCACCGCTACAACGATTACCCCTGTTACAGATGTGACCATTAAAGCCGGTGAGGGTTTCCGCGTCTATACTCCCAGTGGAGCGGGTGTGACAATTTCTCTGCCGGCACTGTAATTGTAAGGAGAACTAAAATGAAAAAATCAATAATTGCAATCTTTGCATTATCAGTCGCTTCAGTGATTCAGGCTACTCAGGTTAATTGGACTTCTGGTAATCTTGCCTCAGCAGTTGCCAATGCCAAGACACTAGGTGTTAGCGGTGAGGGTGCCATTAAGGCATACTATTATGTCCTTAGCGGTTCGGATACTATTTCCGACTTGGATGGAGAATCTGTGGCATCTCTTGCTGGTCAGGGGCTTTCCGCAGAACAGCAAAAGGCATTGTTCGACACTTATTTTGATAAGACAGACACAATTGATCCACGTGGCGGTGCGGATGCTACTAGTGACCTCGTCAAACGTGGTTCCACGGTAGGCACCTCTTGGAATCAGACTCTTGCTGAAGATACAGAAGAATATGTTCTTACCCTGTATGTGGCGGACACACAGTATGGTGGCCAATACGCTTTGGCTGCAATTGGGCATCATGTGCCGACTGGCGATGGGGAATTCGAGGACTATGAACGCGAAGTCACGTCTGGCCTTGCCACAATGGCTTATGCTAATGCTGGTGGTGGCTGGACGGCAGTTCCCGAACCGACAACCGTTGCACTTCTGGCCCTTGGCCTCGCAGCGGTTGGCATGAAGCGCAAAGTCGCCTAATGTGATTGAAGTAACTCAGTCATATAGGTATGCTAAAAGCCCTAGGTGCAAATCCTAGGGCTTTTTGTTTTCAAAGTAGCAATGTTTAAATCTAATATAGTCGCTATCATAGCATATCTCTTAGCCTCCACAGCTTTTGGAATGGAGGTTATCTTAGGGACAGGCCTGGTGAATTCCCCCCTTTTTGATGGTGCATTCTCGGACATAGGGGTTGGAACTGGTGCTGCTGTCTTTATGTGCCTCACCGATGAATCGGTTTACAATACATACGCTAATGATTCTGCTGGGCTTTATTCAGCTTGGCAAAATGGTGATTTTGATTCCGAGCAATACCAATATTTAGGAAATACGGATCAATTGTCTAGTCAGCGCGAATACGTAATCGACAATTACCCAACTGTTGACTCAGGAGAAATGTTTTATGCAATTGCAGTTGCAACCTTTGAGTCGGCTGAGTATTCGCGTTCATTCTACATTGCTAGAGCGGTGTCCAAGAAATTCACAAGCGATCCGGATTTGTTTCCTTGCTACATTACAAAGTTAGTATCAGGAGCGGATTCATGGTCCGTAGTTCCAGAACCAACAACAGCTATGCTTTTTGTTATTGGGTTGGCAACACTTAGCATTCGAAGGAAAATCCCAAGATGAATAATGCACTCATAAAGCCTTTTTTCTTATTTTTCTCTTTCACTTTTTTTGCAGCTGTGGCATTTGGACTTGAAGTTATTATTTCTTCAGGTTCAATTGAAATGCCCAATCGTGATGGTGTGAAAAGTGGAGAGGGTGTGGGCGATGCTGCCACTGTTTTTATGTGCATTGCTGATGCTGCCACATATCAGGCATACG
Source organism: Kiritimatiellia bacterium (assembly GCA_017962605.1). Lineage (GTDB taxonomy): Bacteria > Verrucomicrobiota > Kiritimatiellia > RFP12 > JAAYLN01 > RGIG5952. Next base: position 2,526 of record JAGCUY010000122.1, read on the forward strand.
CTAATGATTCTTCAGGGCTTTATAATGCGTGGAAAAATGGAGACTTTAATCTTTCACAATACCATTATTTAGGAAATGCAGACAAAGTGTCAAGTCAACGGGATTACACAATTGAAGACTATCCTATAGATGTTTTTGACGGAGTAACTTTGTATGCAATTGCAGTAGCTGAAATCTATATTCCTGATTTTCATCGAACATATTATATTGCTAGAACTATAAATAAATATGTTGATGATGATTTCACTCCCTGTTATTTTGGTAAAGCTATTTCCGGTGCTGAGTCTTGGAGTTACATTGATGACGAACCGCCGTCAATAACATGCACGGACTTGTGCGTTACTGGCGGGGTGGTGTCGGCTACATATAGCATTTCTGAATTCTCGCGGCTGAATGAGATTGTCAGCAACGAAGAGACATCGGTGATTGTGGCCGCAGATCTGGCACGCACCACCCAGACCAACTTGGCGGCAAACGTCACGGCCACCAATTCAGGAGAATCCACCTTCACCTTCTCCTTCAACCCCGCCGAGCAGAACTGGACGAACTCCACGCTCTTCATTTTCGGTGTAGAGCCCCCGCGCTAGCGCGCGCCCATTTTCCCCATCCCCATCTCTAATTCCCATCCCCCATCCTGAAGGCCGGTCTCCCGGCCTTCATCTTTTTTCCCCCTCCCTCCACCCCCAATAATATCTTTTCCTCACCGTAGTCATGCAATTCATTTTCAGTTGTGCTATCATAGAAAACATGAGATATTCATCACAACGCAGAGAGGCTTTCTCCGAAGCCTTCGACATCCTCAACGGGCGCGACATGCTGCGTCTCATTTCCACAGCCGCAGTGTCAGGCGCGAAGGCCGGAGGAAACTTCGTAAAAGACAACAGCCCCTATGGCAGGGCTTCAGCCGTAACAGAGTTGGGCTTTGAGCTTACGGGGATGCTCCTTGCAGCCGGCGGCGTCTCTGTCGCGCTAGGACTCTGGGCCGTTGCGAAGATGTCTGGCATCCTGTTTGCGAAGGTGCGCAGACCTATGTACTATCCGCAGGAGAGGAGCCGCCGGGAGCGCCTGGCGAAGGAGCGGCGGCGCGTCCGCGACCGCTTCACGACAAGCCCATGCCCGAAGCCGGAAGAACTGTTGGCGCAGTACGCGAAGGCGAAGGCGGGAGTCCGCGAGGCGCTACGGTTTGGCTCGATGCTCTGTGATCTTGAAGCCTACTGCGACAATTCGCTGCTCCGGAATGCAGACGGCGAGATAGTAGGTCGCAACCCGGGAGTGAAGGGATGGCTGAGGGATAACTGCCCAGGATTGCTCGCGCACTACAAGAACGCGATGAGGTACAAGGGGCTTGCGGAGAAGTTCCGCCAGGCGGCAGGCGCCGCCGACCCCATCCCAGTTGCAGCGCTGGTGGCGGAGGACGCAGGAGCCGTCCTGCGGCCACTCGGCAGGGATGGGCGTGGAAAGATTACGGTGCGGATGAAGAAGGCGAACGGACATCGCGGGGGGAAGACAGTGAGCGGAACATACGCGCTGGAGGCGGAGACACTGGAGGCTGCGTGGAAAAGCGCGCGCGAGATGCTCGGTGAATGCGAGGGAAGAGAAGACGCAAGACCACGGTGCGGAAAGACGGCTGGCGCAGAGACGGCTGGCAAGAAAACGCCGGAGGAGAGCGCGGCAGGGGATGACGATAGACTACGGAGCGGAATGAGAAATGGATGGAGGGGCGAAGTGGCGAGGCTGGAGAGGGTTGTTGAGCAGAGGCTCGGGGGAATGCCGGCGAGTAGGTTGCAGCTGGCGAGGTGGAGGATTGGCGTGGCGACTGCGGGAGCCGGCGGCGAGCTTGCAAGCGCATAGCGGTGGCATGCGCGGGGCGGGGCACGCGCATTGGGGAAGGGGCCGCGCCAAGAATGGCGCGGCACAGGACAGGATGGAGAATGTGGAAATGTGAAAATGTGGAAGCAGCCAACAGCCAATGTGGAAATGGCGGGGGAGAGGGAACTGGGAAACGGTGGGGGAGTGTGGAACAACAAGCGGACAACAGCAAGGGGATACGCGGAACGGAGCCCGCGAATCGGGGGAGGGGCCGCGCCAAGAATGGCGCGGCACAGGACTAAAGAGATACTGGTGAAGAGAGAACCGGGGCAGCTATTTCACGCGATGTGTTCCGGCTTGGAACTCGGCGGGCTTGCGGCCGGGGAGTTCCAGAATGGCGGTGGTGTTGGGCGGAACGACGATTGTCACGTCTAGGGCCGTCGCTTTGTCGTTGGCGCGTTTCCAGTTGATTGTGGCGGTGCCGTGGCGCGTCGCGAGCGAGGCGCGTGCCCAGGTGATGTCGCCGCCGGGAATCGGAGCGAAACGGATTTTGCGGAAACCCGGTTCGGCGAAGTCGATGCCGCCCACAGTCGCGTAGAGCCATTCGCCGACGGCGCCGTAGGCGTAGTGATTGAAGGAGTTCATGCCCACATCGCCGAAGCCGTGCTTCGAGGAATAGCTGTTCCAGCGTTCCCACATAGTGGTGGCGTCGCCGTCGAGGATCTGGAAATACCAAGATGGATACTTGCGGCGTTGCAGGATCCTGTATGCGATGTCGGCACGTCCGAAGCGCGTCAGCACCGGGCAGATTAGCGGAGTGCCAAGGAAGCCAGTCGTCAGCGAATTGTCGCGTGACTCAATCAGGAACACAAGGCGATCTACCATGCGAGCGATGGTCTTCTTGTCTTCGACGAGGCCGAAGCCGAGGGTTACGAGATAGCCGGTCTGGGTATCGCCGGCGACGCGTCCGCCAGCCGTGACGAACTCGCGGCGGTAGGCGGCGACGGTCTTGCGGCGCAGGGCGGCGAACTTGCGCGCATCGTCCTTCTTGCCGAGGATATTCGCCACTTCCGCCATGATGCCGGCGCAGCGGGCGAAGTAGGCGGTCGAGAGCAGGTCGGAGGGCGTGGGGGCAGAGGCGCAGAGCGGGTTGCCGTCCTCGTTGACGGGGCAGTCCACGGCGACCCAGTCGCCATAGTGCCAGATGTCGCGGTAGCGGACGACGCCGTCGGGCGTGCAGAGAGACTGCCAGTAGCCTATCCAGCGGGACATGGCGCCGTAGTGGTCGCGGAGGATGCCAGTGTCGCCGTACATGAGATACATGGTCCAGGGGCAGATAACGCCGGCGTCGCCCCAGCCGCAGTGGCCGCCGCCGCCGTTCAGCACATCGGGCGCGACATCGGTGAAGGCACCGTTGGCGAGCTGGCCGTCGTCGAGGTCGCGCTGCCATTTGGTCATGAAGGCGGCGATGTCGCGGTTGAATGCCGCAGTGCGCACGAAGACCTGAGCGTCGCCAGTCCAGCCGAGGCGCTCGTCGCGCTGCGGGCAGTCGGTGGGAACATCGAGGTAGTTGCCGACATGCCCCCAGTTGAGATTAGACCAGAGGCGGTTTGCAAGCGGGTCGGAACATTCGAAGCGCCCTGTCCGCGCCATCTCGGTATGGAGGACGATGCCGGCGACATCGGCGCATTTGGGCGGCGTGGCGAAGTCGCCGGAGAGCTCGATGTAGCGGAAGCCGTGGAAGGTGAAGTGCGGCTCGTAAATCTCGGGGCTGCCGTCTGCGGTGCCGCGGCAGATGTAGGTGTCGGTCGAACGTGCGGAGCGGTAGTTGTCCGTGTACATCGTGCCGTCCTTGTTGAGCATCTCGGCGAAGCGGATGGTTATCTTCGCGCCGGCCTTGCCGCGTAGCGCGAGGCGCTGGTGGCCGACCATGTTCTGGCCAAGGTCGAAGACATAGCGTCCGGGCGCAGGCTCGGTGCGCTTCCGCGCCTTGAGCGTCTCCTGGCGGCGGATGCCGTTGTTCAGCCGCGCGCAGAGAGTGGCGGCGGGGTGCTCCTTGATTTCCGCGACAGCCTTCCAGCCCTTTGCGTCGAAGCCGGGCGCATCCCAGCCGGGCATTTCCATGCGGGCGTCGTAGTCCTCGCCCATGTAGTGGTCGGAAGCGCGGATCGGGCCGTTCTCGGAGCATTTCCAAGTCGTATCCGAGACGATTGTCTGGCGCGAGCCGTCGGCGAACTCAACCTCAAGCTGCGCGAGGAAGGCCGGCGCAGCTCCGTAGTGGTTGCGGTGGCCCTTCCAAACGAGGAATCCGGAATACCAGCCCTGGCCGAGCATTGCGCCGAGGACATTCTCGCCCTTGCGGAGAAGAGCCGTTACATCCCACGTGACTAGCTCGACATGCTTGCGGTAGTCAGTCCAGCCGGGGGCGAGCTGGTCGCCGCTGGCGGGCTTGCCGTTGATGGACATGGCGAGGTCGCCGAAGGCCGAGGCGTGTAGGCGCGCGCGCACAGGTTCTTTGGCCAGCGTGAACGTCTTGCGGAACATCGGAACAGGTTCGCCGCCCTTCTTGCAGGGCTTCTTCAAGCCGATCCATTTCGCCGTAACAGCGCCCTTGCCGAAGAGGCCGATTTCAAAGGTGGCAGTCTCGCTCCAAGGCGAAGGCGCGCCATCCTTGTCCCAGACCATGACGCGCCAGAAAACGGCAGAGCGCGAACGGAGACCCTTACCTGCGTAGGGGATGTCGAGAGTGTCTGAGCCTTTGACTCGGCCAGTATCCCAGAGGTCGAATTTGTCGGCATCGAGCGCCTTGGCGGATGAGGCGGCCACGAGGCGGTAAGCTGTCTGGCGAGCGCCGGGGCGGGCGTCGACGAGACGCCAGGACAGGCGCGGCTTCTTGGTTTCAAGGCCAAGCGGGTTTGTAAGGAATTCGCAGACGAGGCCAACGGCCTTGCAGGGTGCGCTTGCAGCGGAGGAGGCGGTCATAGTAGGAGTTGAGAGTTGAGAGTTGAAAGTTGAAAGTTGTGAGTTGTGAGTTGAAAGTTGGGGCTATTCGGCGCGGATTAGGAAATCGGCGCTACATTCAAGCAGGTTTGCCGAGGATTTCCCGGAGTAGAGGCGCAGGATGTATTCGCCTGGTGAGAGTTCGGGAATTACGGCGGTCTGCCCGCCATCGGCAGACGAGACGATGCGGATGCGCCTGAAGTCGCCGGAGCCGTTGGCAGGGCCAAGGGTCGCCGCCATCTGGATTCCAGAAGGCGCATCGAAAGAAAGGGCTGCGTTGCGTCCTGCCTTTGCCCGCAGGACGCTCGTGTAGTCTTCGCCTAGCGTCAGGCCATTGGTGAAGAAGGCAGGCTTCAGGTTGGGCAGCACCGAGAAGGCAGTCTCAGAAGGAACGGCCGTCTCCAGCAATTGCCAGTCCTCGTTTTCGGGCAAATGGTCATAGACGAACTGTCCGGCGGGAGTGTCGAAGTAGTAGTCTGCCCGAGAAACCCATGCTGCGCTTTCGGCCTCGCCCTCCTGAAGGGCGCCCCAGGTGGCGTCGAGAAGGTGCCATTCGCCGTCTTCGAGCTTTACGGCGTTCCATGCGTGGCGGACGTCGGAGACGAGGTCGTCGTCGGGCGTCCCGCGGAATCCGCGAACGTCGCCGATAAGCCAGGTTGCCTCGATTCCGGCGGCCTCGCAGAGGTCGTCGAAAAGCCAGGCGTAGCCGATGCAGACAGTAGTGCCGCGCTCGAGGACGGACGCCGGGTCGTGCTCGTGGATGTAGTAGTTGGCGCCGGAGGCGATGCTCTCCCACTCGGCGGTGTCATAGACGATGTTGCGCGTGAGCCAGTCGTAGATGGCGCGCGCCTTGCCCACCTCGTTGGTAGCGCCCTCGGTGATCTCTTCCGCCAGGTCGCGGACGCACTGCGGTATCGGCGCATCCTTTGAAGAACGCAGCTGCGCGAAGATTGGCGGCTCCCTTCCGGCGCGTCGCCGGGGCGCGGCGCTGTTCCTTGAGAGAGGCTGGAGAACCTCGCCGTTTCCGGCGATGGGCTGGACAGTCTCGGAGTCGGCATCTGGAGCGATGTGGTCGCTCCAATACGGCGCGCCAGGCGCGTCGCCATTGGCGTTGGCCTGTCGGGGGTGCGTTGGGTCGTCTGGGGCAATTGCCGAACGGGGTGTCGGGTGGCGCCTGGTGGCGGATGCGGCATCAGGCATGGGGGCGCGGCCGGTTTTGTTGAGCCAGGCCGCGCCGCCGATGATGGTCGCCACCAATAGGATTTTCGTCAATCGCCTCATGCCGCAATTATAGCAAAAATACTAGTGGATCAGGCCGAGGGCGAGTGATGCGAGGGTCATGCCGAAGGTGGCGGTGACGGGCATGAGCGAGCCCAGCTCCTCGCACTTGCGCGGCGGCTCTGTGGAGTGGACGCAGAGAAAAAGGGGAAGAGTGCCGAGTTCGTCGTGGCGGAAACGGTTGCGAAGGGCGCGGGCGATGGGGTCGCCGGTGACGTCGGTAAAGGCGGAGATTTTAACGCGGGTGGGGTCGGTGCGGAGAGCAGCGCCCATTGACGATACGAGGAACTCGCCCTGCTTCTCGCAGAGCCGGATGAGGCGGTGTTTCTCGTCGAGGCTGTCGATGGCGTCTACGACGGCGTCGCAGTTGTGCATCTTGTCGGCAAAAAAAAGTTCGGTATCGGCGCAGAAGCGCTTCTGGTATGCCTCTACGGCGATGTTGGGGTTGATCTCGCGCAGGCGCTCGGCAAGGACTTCGACCTTTGGGCGCCCGATGGTGGCCGAGGTTGCCATCACCTGGCGGTTCACGTTCGAGGGCGCGACGACGTCGTCATCGACGATGGCGATGGAGCCAACGCCGGTGCGGGCCATGGCCTCGGCGCACCAGCCGCCCACGCCGCCCACGCCAAAGACAAAGACGCGGGAGGAGGAAATTCGCTCCATGGCGTCGCGGCCGAGAAGCGCTACTGTGCGGGAGAAGGGCATGGGGTGAGGAAAAGGAGGAACGGGGGAAGGGGGGTGAGAAGTTGAAAGGTTGAAAAGTTGAGAAGTTGAGAAGTTTAAGTGGGGAACAGGGAACGGGGAATGGGGAAGGGGGGGAGAATGTGGAAATGTGAAAGTGTGGAAAC
>JAGCUY010000123.1 GCA_017962605.1 Kiritimatiellia bacterium
GTAGTCCGGCTGGTTGTCGCTCCAGCAGCCGACCATCAGCTCGAGGTACGGGCCGTCGTTGTCGGTGAGCACCTTGTCCCAGACGTGCGCCTCGGGGAAGTTGCCCCAGAGGAAGAACTTCTTGCCGACCGTTATGTGACGGTTCGAGACGTGCGCGGTGCCGCACTTCCTGCCGTGGTCGTAGCCGGCCATGAACGCGTTGTCGGGGTCCATTCCGAAGATGGACCGCGACTCGATCGTGAAGTTGCGCCACCAGCTGAGGTCCATCTGGCCCGATATGTCGTCGGCGTACTTGGAGCGCTGTGAGGGAAGCAGCTCCATCTCCTCCTTGCACGGGCCGATGGGGTAGTGCGTCCAGTAGTTCTTGTGGTGGTCGAAGCCGAGGTGCATCGAGGGCGGGAAGAGGATCTGGTAGTCGTCGCCGCAGTGGACGGAGACGTTGGCCCAGTAGATCATCGACTCGATCCATGGGCCGCGGTTCATGAACACGTTTTCGGCCTGGAGGACGGCGCGGTCGGGGAGGAGGGAGAGGCCGATTGTCCACTTCAGGCGGCGGCGCAGCTCCGTCTCGCCGATCCAGATCGTCGGGGTGCCGTCGGGGCCGGTCGTCACGCGCCAGTCAATTGGCATGGCGGTGGTGGCGCGGTGGTGGTGGGGGAAGTTCCACTCGACGCCGCCGGATATCCATGCGCCGAGCATCCCGATTAGGGCGGGCTTCACGACATGCTGGCGGTAGAAGGTCTCGTAGCCGGTCTGCTTGTCGGTGAAGTTCAGGAGGTGTCCGCCGTGTTCGGGCAGGAGGCCGAGGTGGAACCACTGGTTCTCGATGGTGAGATACTTGTAGGTCTCGTCGGCGCGGATGTCGTGCAGGACGTCCTGCATGGGATAAGGATAGACGCGGCCCTGCGCGCCTTGGTAAACACGGCCGGTGTAGAAGAGCGGCGTCTTGTCGTAGCCGCCGGGGGCGTAGGTGGGGAGGACGATGGTGTCTTCGCGGAAGGTAGGAGTGCTCATAGAGGGAAGAAGTTTAGAAGTTTGGAAGTTGAAAAGTTGAGAAGTTGGGAGGTTGAAAAGTTGAGAAGTTGGGAGGTTGGGAAGTTGAAAAGTTGGGAGGTTGAAAGGTTGGGAAGGAATCAAACGTCGATTTTGATGATCTTGCGGATTACCAAGGCGCCGATGGCGACAAGTACTAGCACTGCCGCGACTGCGGCCAGGCCTTGAGGTGTGCGCAGGAATGGCATCATGATTTCGGGTCGCAGCACGGCCATGCCGATCCCGACGAGGAAAGGCATTGACCCGACGATCATCCCCTGCATCCGCCCCTGCGCGGTGAGGGTCAGGACGCGGCGCTCGATGCGCATACGCTCGCGGATGGTGAGGGCGATCTTGTCGAAGATTTCGGTGAGGTTGCCGCCGGTGCGCCGCGCTATTTCCATCGCGGAGCAGACGAGGTTGAGGTCCTCGCTGCCAACGCGGCGGTCGAGGGCCTCAAGGGCGTCCGAGAAGGATATGCCCACGCGCTGCTGCTGGAGAAACACTCGGAACTCCTGGGCGATTGGCTTCTCGGCGTTCTGCACTACCGACTCGAAAGCCTGCGTGATTGAGAAGCCAGCGCGGAGGGCGTTGGACATCTGCCCCAGGGCCTCGACCAGTTGCTCGTTGAACTTGCGGCGTCGGCGCGTGCGCATGACGGCTAGCAGCTGGCGCGGCAGCTGGAAGGCGCCAAATGCGGCCACGATGCCGAGCGCAAGCCCCAGCACCAGCACCGCCGGCTTGTTGGGGTTGAAGAGGAGTCCGGCGAAGAGGAGGAATGCCATGACGGCGAGCGCCCATCCGGCCTCGGCGATGCGCCGCGCCGGGATGAAGAGGAAGATGTCCTCGAAGGCGCGTGAGGTGGTGTCGCTGTATTCCCCGGCGTATGAGATTGCGCCCTCGGAGAAGGCTGAGAGAATCACCCAGACTAGGAGGCCGAAGGAGATTGCGAAAAGGGCGGCCGCGCCCCAGAAGCAAATTGCGGCGCTTGTCATGCGAAGGCGCCTCCGCCCGCGCCGCCTTCCGCAGTCGGCGAGAATACCGATGGGTCAAGCGAGAGGCCGCGCATTTTGATTTGCTCGAAGAAGGATGGGACTGCGCCTGTGGCGGAGAGGTGCCCCTCGATGCGCCCCTCGGGCGAGACGCCCGTCTGGTGGAACTCGAAGATGTCCTGCATGACGGCTTGGCTGCCCTCGAGCCCCATGACTTCGGTCACGTGGGTGATGCGCCGGGAGCCGTCGGAGAAACGCGCCTCGTGGACGATGAGGTCCACCGCCGAGGCGATTTGCTCGCGGATGGCGCGGGATGGGAGGTCCATGCCAGACATCAGTACCATCGTCTCAAGGCGCGAGATGACATCCCGCGGGGAGTTGGCGTGGACTGTGGTCAGGGAGCCGTCGTGGCCGGTGTTCATGGCCTGGAGCATGTCCAGCGCCTCGCCGCCGCGACATTCCCCCACGATGATGCGGTCGGGGCGCATGCGGAGGGCGTTGCGCACGAGGTCGCGGATGGTGATCGCGCCCTTGCCCTCGATGTTCGGCGGCCGCGCCTCAAGCCGCACCAGGTGCGGCTGCTCGAGGCGCAGTTCGGCGGCGTCCTCGATTGTCACGATGCGCTCGCCATCGGGGATGAAGGAGCTGAGGAGATTGAGTAGAGTCGTCTTGCCGGAGCCTGTGCCGCCGGATACGATCACGTTCTTGCGCATCTTTACGCAGATGTCGAGGAAGTGGGCGATGTCGGGCGTCCAGGTGCCGAAGCGGGTGAAGTCGTCAACGGTGAGGGGAACCCGCGCGAACTTGCGGATGGTGATGCAGGGGCCGATCAGCGAGAGTGGCGGGATGATGGCGTTCACGCGGGAGCCGTCTGGAAGGCGGGCGTCCACATAGGGCTGGCTCTCGTCGATGCGGCGGCCGATGGGGCTTACGATGCGCTCGATAATGGCGAGGACGGAAGAGTCGTCCATGAAGGACTGCCCGGTGAGTTCCAGTCGGCCGTGGCGCTCCACATAGACCTTCTGCGGGCCGTTGACCATGATCTCGCTGATGGAGTCGTCGGCGAGGAATTTCTCAAGCGGGCCGAGGCGCATGGCCTCGTCGAAGATTTCGTCGGCGAGCGCCGTGGGGTCGATGCCGGCGGGGAGCTTGGCGCGGACATCCCGCATTATTTCGGCAAGCTTTTCGCGGGCGCGGCCGGCGAGTTCTTCTCCGGCGAGGTTGGAGGCGCTGAGGCGCTTGAGATCGAGGCGCTGCACCAGCTCGCGGTGGATCTGGTTCTTGATCTCGCGGTGCAGGGAGGTGGGAGAGGGCTTGGGGGCGGCGGCGGTAGGCGTCGCCGCCGAGGCAGGGGCTCCGCGCCCCTGGCCTCTCTGGCCGAATTCAGTTCGGCCATCAAGACTTGGCTTGGGCTTGGGATCTGGCGGCGGGGGTATGGCGGGTGCTATGCGGTAGGGGCCGATTTCCACTATGTCGCCATTGGAGAGCGGGTGGGGCGCGCCGGGGGGAAGGGGATTGCCGTTGAGGAGCGTGCCGTTGCTGGAGGAGAGGTCTTCCACAGTGACGCCGCCATCCTTCACGCGCAGGAGCGCATGCCGTTCGCTGACGGCGGGGTTGCGCAGGCGAAGGCGCGCGCCTTCGCCGCGCCCTATTGTGAACTCGCCGTCAGGCAGATTGCACCGCACGGGCGCCGAGCCTTCAGAAGATATTTCCAGTTCCAGCATTGCATGTATATTCTACCATGAATCGCCATAATGGTATAATTTTTTACATGGGCGAAACCCTGTCAATTAAATCTTCAGGCAAATGGCGGCGCTTTTTGCGCAACCCGCGCGCATCGGCGTCGGCTGCGCTGCTGGCCGTCATCTTCGCCGTCTCGCTCTTCGGTGGCGCGTTCCTGCCGCCGCCGGAGGAGATAACCGACCCCGCCTCGCTGGAGCCGCACCGCCGCCTCAGGGTGCGCATCGTCCCGGAGGTGCGCTCGGGCCGCATCGACATCTCACCGGCGATGGCCGTTGCCGCCGAGACCGGCGCGGCGGCATTCTCCCCGGCTCTCACCAATGGCGCGGAGGTCGCCTCCGCTCTGCCTCTCCCCGCGGATGCCCTTGCCGCCATCTCCAACCGCTTTGCAAACTTGGCTTCGCCGGCAGCATCCTTCGCGGTGGCGCTGCCTGACGGCACCGAGGCGGCGTTGTCGCTGGCCGAATACGCGCCGCGCGCCATGCCGCCGCGCACTGTGCGGCTCCGCCTCCGCGACACCGATGCCGAAGCCGCGCGCCGCACCATCTCCTTCACCCTCAAACGCGACGACCCCCGCGCCGCCGAATACGAGTCCAACGCAACGCTTGAGCCGGTGGCCTGGCCTTTCCGCCCCGTTCCCGGGCATCCGTGCGGGATAGACGCCGCAGGGCGCGACGTGCTGGCGCGAATCGTCGCGGGAACGCGCATCGCTTTGCTCTTCGGCCTCGTCTTGGTGGCGTCGTCAATGGCGCTGGGCATAGCGGTAGGCGCGGTGCAGGGGTATTTCGGCGGCGTGGTCGATATCGCCTCGCAGCGGCTGATTGAAATCTGGAGCGCCCTGCCGTTCCTCTACGTGATGATGCTCGTCGGCTCGGTAGTCGGCCGCTCATTCGCGTTGCTGCTGCTCTGCTACGGGCTCTTCAACTGGATTGGCATTTCCTACTACATGAGGGCCGAGTTCCTGCGGCTGCGTTCGCGTCCATTCGTGGATGCGGCGCGGTGCCAGGGCTTCTCCACGCTGAACATCATGATGCACCACATCCTGCCCAACGCGCTTACGCCGGTCATAACGCTGCTGCCTTTCTCCCTCATCGGCGCAATTGCCTCCATCTCTGCGCTGGACTTCCTTGGCTTCGGACTGCCACCCCTCACGCCGTCGCTCGGCGAACTCCTGGGCCAGGCGCAGCAGAACACATCCGCTTGGTGGCTCGCACTTTATCCGGCGCTCGTCCTATTCATGGTAATGCTCCTCTCCGTGTTCGTGGGGGAGGGACTGCGCGACGCCTTCGACCCCAAGCCCGCCGCCCGATACGAGTAGGTTGCAACCGCCATTTTACGGCGCGGGCAGGGCATCTGCCGCGTTTTTTGGTAGAATGGTTGCGCTTTTTTTTCGAGACACAGCAATGGCAGACAAGCAGATATCCCCGGCTGAATACGGCGACGACAAAATCATATCCCTGGACCCAATGGAGCACATCCGCCAGAGGACCGGCATGTATATCGGCCGACTCGGCGATGGCGCCCAATATGAGGACGGCATCTACATCCTCCTGAAGGAGGTCGTCGATAACGCCATCGACGAGTTCATCATGGGCTTCGGCAAAAGGATCGAAGTCCGCCTCGACTACAACTCTGGCGAGGTTTCGGTGCGCGACTTCGGCCGTGGCATCCCTCTTGGCAAGGTCGTCGAGTGCGTGTCGAAGATGAACACCGGCGGCAAGTTTGACGATTCCGTCTTCCAGTTTTCAGTCGGCATGAACGGCGTAGGCACCAAGGCCGTGAACGCCCTTTCCGACCACTTTGAAGTCCGCTCCTTCCGCGACGGCGAGTATTCCGAAGCCTTCTTTGAAAAGGGAAAGCTCATCTCCAAGAAGCGCGGGAAGCAGAAGACGCCGGAGCGCAACGGCACCTTCATCAAGTTCCACCCCGACCCCGAGCTCTTCCGCAAATACCAGTTCCGCGAGGAGCACGTCGAGCGGCGCATGAAGATGTACGCCTACCTCAACGCCGGACTGACCCTCGACTACAACGGCTCAAAGGTGGTTTCCGAAAACGGGCTGCTCGACCTCATCCGCGACGAGGCCGACATCGAGAAGCTCTACGAGCCCTTCCACTACCGCTCCAAGGAGCTGGAGGTGGTGTTCGTCCATACCAACCGCTTCAGCGAATCCTACTTCTCCTTCGTCAACGGCCAATACACCACTGACGGCGGAACGCATCTGACGGCCTTCAAGGAGGGCCTGCTGAAGGCGGTGAACGAGTTCTCGAAGAAGCACTTCGACGGCGACGACGTGCGCGACGGCATCGTCGGCGCAATAGCCGTGCGCGTGAAGAACCCGGTCTTCGAGGCGCAGACCAAGAACAAGCTTGGCATGCCCGACCTGCGCAACGGCTGGGTGAATGAGATCAAGCGCGTCGTGGAGGAGTCGCTGCACCGCGCCCCCGGCGAGGCCGCTAAGCTACTTGAGAAGATCACGGCCACGAGCGAGATGCGCGCCGAAATCGGCAAGGTGAAGAAGCTGGCGCGCGAGCGCAACCGCGCTGTGACGGTGCGCGTCCCGCAGCTGAGCGACTGCAAGCACCACCTCAACATCGCCAAGGACACGGGCCACGACTCAACGATCTTCATCGTGGAGGGCAAGTCGGCGGCCGGCACCTTTATTTCAAGCCGCGACCCGACCTGCCAGGCAGTGTTCACCCTGCGCGGCAAGCCGCTGAATGTCTGCGAGCTCAAGCGCGACGCCATCTACAAGAACGAGGAGCTCTTCAACCTGATGAAGAGCCTTGACATCGAGGAAAGCTTTGAGCGGCTGCGCTACGAAAAGGTGGTGATCGCCACCGATGCCGATGTCGATGGCTATCACATCCGCAATTTGATGATCACCTACTTCATGAAGTTTTTCGACCGCATAGTCAAGGACGGCCGGCTCTTCGTGCTGGAGACGCCGCTGTTCCGCGTCCGCGACAAGAAGACGACCCTCTACTGCTACAACGAAGCGGAGAAGCAGAAGGCGCTGGCGAAGATAGGCAAAGGCGCCGAGACGACGCGCTTCAAAGGGCTGGGGGAGATCAACGCCGGCGAGTTCAAGGCGTTCATAGGAAAGGACATTCGGCTGACGCCGATAGACTGCCAGCGAGACGTAGGCATAGGCGAGACGCTCCAGTTCTACATGGGCGGCAACACCAAGGACCGCCGGCAATATATCTTGGACAACCTGGTGCTGACGGAGGAGTTCCTGCATGAATAAGGACAAGGAACACGACGACGCCGGGAACGGCGCGCCGCAGGATGACCTCTTCGCCTCGCTCTTCGCCCAGGCGCAGGGCGCGGCCGCACCTGGCGCGGCGGCAGAGGAAGCCGCCGAAGCCACTGGCGAGGACGCCAGTGTGCAAAACCCAGAGGAAGCCGCCGAGGCGGCAGGTATTGCACCCACCGCTCCTGCGGTGGGGCGCGCAGTCTTGCGCGAAGAACCGCTTCCTGCACCCACCGCTCCTGCGGTGGGTCGCGCAGACCTGCGCGAAACTCCGCTTCCTGCACCCACCGCTCCCGCGGTGGGTCGCGCAGACCTGCGCGAAACTCCGCTTCCTGCACCCACCGCTCCTGCGGCGGGGCGCGCGGAGCCGCGCGAAAAGCCGCTTTCAGGCCATGGCCCCCTCCGCGACCTGATCAACGACAATTACCTCCAGTTCGCCACCTACACCATCTGCAACCGCGCCATCCCCACCGTCGAGGACGGCCTCAAGCCCGTCCAGCGCCGCATCCTCCACGCCCTCTGGGAAAAGGACGACGGCCGCTTCTCCAAGGTCGCAGGCGTCGTCGGCGACACCATGCACTACCACCCGCATGGCGACGCCTCCATCTACGAGGCCATCGTGAACCTGGTGAACATGCGCTACCTCGTCGAGGGCCAGGGCAACTACGGCAACATCTTCACCGGCCACGAGGCGGCCGCGCCGCGTTACATCGAATGCCGCCTCACCGAACTCGCCCGCCGCGAGCTCTTCGACGAGAAGATCACCGCCTTCACCCCAAGCTACGACGGCCGCAGCAAGGAGCCGATCATCCTTCCTGCCAAGATACCCGTCCTGCTGCTGATGGGCGTCAAGGGCATTGCCGCCGGCCTCTCCACCGAGGTCTTCCCGCACAACTTCAACGAGCTGATCGAAGCCCAGATCGCCATCATCCAGAAGAAGCCCTTCAAGGTCTATCCTGACTTCATCACCGGCGGCGTAATCGACGTTTCCGAGTACGCCGACGGCGCCGGCAAGATCAAGATCCGCGCCACCATCGAGCAGCGCGACAAGAACAAGCTCGTCGTCACATCGCTGCCGTGGGGCCAGACCACGGAGTCGCTCATCGCCAGCATTGAGGACGCCATCTCCAAGAAGAAGGTGCAGGTGCGCGAGATCACGGACCTCACCTCGGAGAAGGTAGAGATAGAGCTGACCCTCTCCGTAGGCGCAATGCAGGACAAGGTGACGCAGGCGCTCTACGCCTTCACCAACTGTGAGGTTTCGCTCTCGTCGCGCCCGGTGGTGCTAATCGACAACCGGCCGCGCGAGATGACGGTGTCGCAGATACTGGAGGCCAACACCGACCTTCTCCTCGACATCCTCAAGCGTCAGCTGGAGGTGCGCGCCGGGGAACTCGACGCCGCCTTCCACAACAAGACCCTCGAGCAGATATTCATCGAGGAGCGCATCTACAAGCGCATCGAGGAACAGGAAACCTACGAGGCGGTGCAGCAGGCGGTGCTTGACGGCCTCGCGCCGTTCAGGCCGCGCCTGCGCCGCGACGTGACACTGGAGGACGTGGAGCAGCTGCTCCAGATCCGCATCAGGCGCATCTCCCGCTACGACATCGAGAAGAACCGCCGCGAGATCGAGGGCATACTTGCGGAGGAGGCGGAGGTCGCGGAGAACCTGAAGCACCTGCGCGCCTACGCCACTCGCTACCTCAAGGACCTGATCAAGCGCTACGGCAAGAAATACCCGCGCGTCAGCCAGATTTCCGAAACGCCGTTTGGCGCAATCGAAGTGCGTGAGCTCACCGCAAGCGAACTTTCCATCCGCATTGACCGCGAGAACGGTTATGTCGGCACGGCGGTGCGCGGCGGCGAGGAGCTCTTCAAGTGCTCGTCGCTCGACAAGCTGCTCTTCGTTTGGCAGGACGGCCGCTACAAGGTGGTCTCGCCGCCGGACAAGCTATTCATCGACAAGAACCTGCTCATCTGCCAGGTCTTCGACAAGGAGCGGCAGTTCACGGCGGTCTATACTGAGCCGAAGTTCGGCTTCACCTACATCAAGCGCTTCGCCTTTGGCGGCTGCATCCTGAACAAGGACTACTCCTTCGCGCCGGAGAAGAGCAAGGTCATCTACTGGGCGGAGGGCACGCCTGAGGCGCTCTACGTGAAATACAAGCCGGCGAAGGGCCAGCGCGTGAACCAGCAGCTCTTTGTGCCTGGCGAGGTGCTTGTGAAGGGCGTGACGGCGCGCGGCAAGCAGATGACCTCGAAGGGCATCAAGGCCATAACGGACGAAAAGCCGCGCGGCTGGGACGACGAGGCTGTGAAAGGCACGCTCTTTTAGCCGCGCTGCGGCGCTGCGCGATGAGGAATTGTCGCGGCGCCGACCGGTAAAGCGGCGCGGCAAAAAACAAGCGCGGCGGGAAACCGCCGCGCTGTTTGGTTTTGCATCCCGCCGCGTTGTCGGCGGGGGTTGGTTTTTACCTGTAGAAGGCGAACTCGCCGCGGCGGTTGAGGCGCCAGGCCTCTTCGCCGGAACCCATGACGGCCGGGCGCTCCTCGCCAAAGGAGCGGGACTGGATGCGCTGCGGGTCGATGCCAAGGCCGCCGATGTAGTTGCGGACGGCCAGGGCGCGCTGCTCGCCGAGGGAGAGGTTGTATTCGTTCGAGCCACGCTCGTCGCAGTGGCCCTCGATGATGAGGACGTAGCTGGGATACTGGCGGAGAATGTCGGCCGCCTGCTGGATCTTCGCGACCTCCTCGGCAGGAAGCTGGAAGGAGTCATAGCCGAAATAGACGGGCTGCACTGCGACGTCGGTGGCCGGTGTGCGGTTGAGGTCGAAGGGCTCGCCTGTGAGGGCAAGGCCAGTCTCGTCGTCGGTGAGAGTCTGGAAGGTCATGTCCCCGTCATCGTATCCGTTGCCAGCGGCGTTATTGCCCTTGCGGCTGCGGCAGCCGGTGGTGGCGAGGGTTGCGACGGCGACGAGCGTCACTGCGATCTTGAGCGTTGTGGTGTTCATTATGTTTTTACCTTTGTTGTTGATGTTACAGTTGAAAAGTTAGCGGATGGAACCCGACCAGTCTGGCGAACGCCAGTCTCCATTGGGCAGAGATAATTTTACAGGAGTGTCCCCCTCGGTGTCAAGCACCCAGAGGGAGAACGAGCGTCCGTCGCGGCGGCTGGCCAGAATGTGGCGGCCGTCGGGCGCCCAGGATGGGTCTTCCCAGTCGGAGCCTTCGGGCGAGACGATTTTGGCTTCGCCGGTGCGCGGGTTTTGGACGACGATTCTGTAGGAACCTTGCTTTGAGCAGTAGGCGATGCGGCCATCGGGGCCCCATGATGGTGCCACGTTTTGCGAGCCGTTCCTTGAGATGCGATAGGAATTCTTATTCTGAGAGTCGATCACGTAGATCTGGGGCGTGCCGCCCTCGTCGCTCACGTATGCGATTTGATTGCCGTCCGGCGACCAGCAGGGGCTGGCCTCTGCGCCGCGCTTGGTGTAGGTGAGGCGCGTGGCCTTGCGCGTTACGGTGTTGATGACGAACAGCTCGGGGTTCCCGGGGTGGGAGAGGATGGCCGCGACAAGCTTGCCGTCTGGCGAGACGGCGCCGCCTGTGTTGAGGCCGGTGAAGTTGGCCAGAGGCGCGCGCTTGCCGCCGGAGGTCGAGACTCCGAAAATGCAGGGGTATCCGCGCGAGAAGCTGGTGTAGTAGATCTTCGAGCCGTCTGGGGTGAAGGAAGGCGAGAGAGGGGATGTCGCCTCTGTGGAAAATTTCTGGAGGGCGGCGCCGTCGCTGTCGCAGATGCAGATGGCGCCACCGCGCCCTTCCTTGCTGACGAAGGCGATGCGCGTGGCGGCGATGCCGTTGCGCCCCTTGATGCGGCGCGTCATTTCATCGGCGAGGCGGTGTGCCTGCCAGCGGGCCTCGCGCGTGCCGGCGGTGGTGTCGCCCCACTCGAAGGCGCCGCCGTTCCAGCGGACGCGCACCCGTGTGGCCAGGGTGTCGCCGCCCTGCTGGACGGCCTGTCCAGTGATCTCGATGCCCGCGCCGTATTTGCTGGTTGCGATTTCGAACCAGCCGGAACGGTCAAGATCCTGCTTGAGCACATTTACGAAAGTCGCGCCAAGGGCGCCGGAGGTCTGGAGTGACGCCAGGGAAACTGGATCCTTGCCGGATCCCGCACCCTTTGTGACGGTGAACGGCGTGACGGCGCTGACTGGGAGCGCGGCCATTGCCGCCGCGAAGAGCGCGGCGGCAATGGCTGTCTTTGCTAATCTGCCAAGCATGGGTCTTGAGCCTTTTGCTTAGTTGCCTTCTTAGGCGTCTTCCAAAGCCGCGACGCCGGGGAGCTCCTTGCCTTCGAGGAACTCGAGCGACGCGCCGCCGCCGGTGGAGATGTGGGTCATGTCGGCCGCCTTGCCGCTCTTCTTCACGGCGCTGACGCTGTCGCCGCCGCCGATGATCGAAGTGCCGCCGTTGGGCTTCACCGTCGCGACCGCGTCGCAGACGCCGAAGGTGCCCTTGGCGAGAGGCGCGAACTCGAAGCAGCCCATCGGGCCGTTCCACACGACCGTCTTGGCGCCCTTGATGGCCTCGGAGAAGAGCGCGACGCTCTTCGGGCCAATGTCCAGGCCCATCCAGCCGTCGGGGATGTCGCCCTCGCAGAGCTCGATCTTGATGTCTGAGGCGTCCTTCGTCTCCGGGAACTTGTCGGCGATGACGTTGTCCACGGGGAGGAGGATCTTGACGCCCTTGGCCTTGGCGGCGTCGAGCATTTCCTTGCAGTAGGCAACCTGCTCGTCCTCGCAGAGGGAGGTGCCGATCTTGATGCCGAGGGCCTTCTTGAAGGTGTAGGCCATGCCGCCGCCGATGATGAGGGTGTCGACCTTCTGCAGCAGGTTCTTCACGACGGCCAGCTTGTCGGAGACCTTGGCGCCGCCGAGGATGGCCACGAAGGGGCGCACCGGGTTGTCAACGGCGTCGCCGAGGAACTTCAGTTCCTTCTCCATCAGGAAGCCGGAGACTGCGGGCTTGAGGTAGTCGGCGATGACGGCCGTGGAGGCGTGCGCGCGGTGCGCGGTGCCAAAGGCGTCGTTCACATAGACGTTGCCGTAGGAGGCGAGCTTCTTCGCCATGTCCTTGCGGGCGGCCTTCAGCGCGGCCTTCTTCTCCTGGTATTCCTCCTCGGTGAGGTGGATGCCCTTCTTGTCGTCGTCCTTCTTGACCTTGCCGTCCTCGGCCTTGTAGAAGCGGGTGTTCTCAAGGAGGACGACCTCGCCCGGCTTGAGCGCGGCGGCGATTTCGTCGGCGGCCATGCAGTCGGGTGCGAACTTCACCTCGCGCCCGATGAGCTCGGCGAGGCGGTCGGCGACCGGCTTGAGGGTGAACTCAGGCTCGAAGCCCTTGCCTTTCGGCCGCCCGAGGTGCGACATCAGGACGAGGGACGCGCCCTTGTCGAGAATGTATTTGATCGACGGCAGCGCGGCCTGGATGCGGGTGTCGTCGGTGATCTTGCCAGAACCGTCCTTGGCCATTGGGACGTTGAAGTCGGCGCGCATGACGACGCGCTTCCCGGCCAGGTCGATGTCACGGATTGTCTTCTTGCTCATTTTTAGTAGTTCCTTTCGATTCGCAAATTGAGAGAATATTCTACCATAAACCGCGCCGCGCCGCCACGGAGGAAAGTTCGGGCGACTGGCCGTCCCTTCTGAAAATTTCTGTTTTTTGCTATAATTAAGCACGATGATTGGCAAAATGAAAGAAGGACGCCTTACGGCGGCGGCAGCGGATGCCATTCTGCTGGCGCTGTCCCTTCTTGCCGCCTACGCTCTGCGGTTCAACTTCGCCGTTCCGGATTACCATGTGGCGTTGCTGAGATACGTCGCCCCCTTCACCCTGGCCCTGGAACTGGTGCTCCTGGCCGCATTTGGCTGCCACAGGACGGTCTGGCGCTGGTTCTCCGCCGCCGACCTGCCGCGGCTCCTGGCGGCGCTGGCGTCGGCCTCCGCGTTGTCGCTGCTCTGCCGTGGAGTTTTCAGCGGCATTGCAATGTCACACCGCTTCTATGCGCCGATTAGCGTGACCTTGATGAACTTTGCGATGTCCATCTGCGCCCTCGTGGGGGCGCGCTGGCTGAGGCGCATCGTGGCGGAGGGCGGCCGCCAGCGCGCGACGTCTGCCGCAACGGTCGCCATTGTCGGCACCGGCCCCGCCAGCCTGTCCGTGGCATACGCGCTGCGCCACGAAGTTCCTGCCACCCGCGAGGTTCTTGGCTTCATAGGCGAAGGCGATGGCTCCACTGGCGCCACCATCCAGGGGCTGCCGGTGATTGCGACGCTCGGTGATCTCGCCGTTCCCGGCGTGGAGCGGAACGTGCGCCTCTCCGAGGTTATCGTGCCGCAGGGGCTTCTCGACCGCGCCGGGATGCAGCGTCTTCTTTCGCTATGCCGCGCCATTGGCGCCCGCATGGTCGTCGCGCCCGACTACTCTTCCGTCCTCGACAGCGGCGATGGCGATTCCGCCCTTCGCAGCGCCGACATCACCGACATCCTCAAGCGGGGCGTCGCCACGGAGGCCACCTTCGCCGAGCACCGCAAGTTCCTTGAAGGCCGGCGCGTCATGGTGACAGGTGCCGGCGGTTCGATTGGGTCTGAAATAGCGCGCCAGGCGCTTGCCGCAGGCGCGGAGCGCGTGACGCTTGTCGAGCGCGGCGAGCTGGCCCTCTTCGAGATCGCCCGCGAACTTGGCGCTTCCCCTCGCGCGGCCGCCCTGACGCGCCATATCGCCGATGTCGGCGATGCGCGGCGGATGGCGCGAATCCTCGCCGCCGAGCGCCCTGAAATCGTCTTCCACGCCGCCGCCTACAAGCACGTGCCGCTCATGGAGGAGAATGTCTGCGAGGCGGTGAGCAACAATGTCTTCGGAACACTCACCCTGGCGCGGGAGTGCGCCGCCGCCGGCATCGGGACTTTCGTGCTGCTTTCAAGTGACAAGGCCGTTGAGCCTTCCTCGGTGATGGGCGCCACAAAGCGCGTCTGCGAACTGGCAATCGCCGGCATCGGCGGCGCAGGGCAGGGGGGCGGCGCCACCCGATTCACTGCGGTGCGTTTTGGAAACGTTCTCGGCTCCACCGGCTCCGTGGTGCCTGTCTTCCGCGAACAGATACTGGCTGGCGGCCCGGTCACCATAACCCACCCCGACATGGAGCGCTACTTCATGACCATCCCCGAGGCGGCGAGCCTCACCATCGTGGCGGCGGCAATGGCGCCCTCGATGCCCGGAAGGGCCTTCGTCCTCGAAATGGGCGAACCTGTGAAGATCGTCTCCCTCGCCGAGGACATGATCCGCCTCGCCGGAAAGGTGCCTGGGCGCGATGTGCGCGTGGCCTTCACCGGAACGCGTCCAGGCGAGAAGCTGCGCGAACGCCTGACGACTTCAAGCGAAACGCTGGCCCCGACGGACAACGCCCAGATATCCTGCTTCAAGATGGCAGTGGTCGCGGACAAGGCGCTCGACGCCCTGCTGGCGACGCTGCGCGCCGCAACTGAAAAGGGCGACGATGCCGCCGCCCGCAAGGCGCTGCTCGCCTTTGTCGGTGGCGGGGAAGATAAGAAGGGAAAGGGGGGTGCCGCATGAAATCCCGGAAAATACTGGTCATCGCGCAGTGGCTCTCCTTCGCAGTCGCCTTCTACATTCTCGTGGTCATGTGCCGAGGGATTTTCGGCTGGCTGGTCGGTTCCGTATTCCTTGAGCCTCGCGAGGACATGGCGCACGGCTGGTTCATCCCGGTTTTCTCAATCGCCCTGTTCTGGATAAAGCGCAGGGAGTTGCGCGCTGCCGCCGGCGACCCATCCCTGGCCGCGCTTCTCCTAGCCATCCCGGGTGTGATCCTCTTTATCATCGGCGAACTTGGCGAGCAGGTGCGCTTCTCGCATGTCGGTGCGATCTGGCTTCTCTGGACGGCGATATATGCCGCCTGGGGGCGCCGTCTGGCGTGGGTTGCGGCCTTCCCCATAGCCTTCCTCCTATTCACCATGCCGTTGAGCTTCCTCGACATTTTCACGGTGAAGCTGCGGCTCATTATCGCCGCCGTCGCGACAACGCTCCTGGGCGGCATCGGAATCGAGACGGTGCGCGTCGGCACTGGCCTCCACTGCCTCGCCGGCGGCGGCTTCAACCTGGACATCGCCGACCCATGCAGCGGCATGCGCTCCGTGTTCGCCATGACGGCCATCGCCGCCGGATACGCCTACCTCCATCAGAAAACCCTTCGTGGGAAGTTGCTTCTTTTTTGCTGCTCGATTCCGCTGGCCATGCTTGGCAACTTGGCGAGGATTTTCTCAATCGCCATCGTAGCCGCCGCCTTTGGCCAGCAGGTCGCGACTGGTTTCTACCACGACTATTCCGGTTACGTCACCTTCCTCGTGGCCATCCTTGCCATGGTGGCCCTGGGCGACGTCTTCTCGCGCCTCTTCGACCGCAAGGCGCAGCCATCGCCATCTGCTCCATCTCCAAATCCCGAGGTCAAGGCTGAGGTTGCTCAGAATGGCGGATTTGCCGTCGCGTTGCGCCGCGTTTTGCCGCTTGTGCTCATGCCGCTCATTCTCGTTGCTACGCTCAATCATGTCAGGCACGCCCCGCCGCGTCTCCAGGAGAGCGACGACTTCGTCGCAAAGTCCATGCCCGAACTTGAAGGCTATACCTCGCGTGTTCCCGCCTTCTGCCAGAACGAACACTGCCTCAACACGTTGGAGTGCGAAGACGAGGCGTCCATCCCCGAGAAGTGCCCGAAATGCGGCGGCGCAATCGACACTCGCTCTCTGGCTGAGCACGATATCCTGCCTGCCGACACCCGAATGCTGAAGCGCAACTACTACGATGTCCTGGGCAATGGCTGGAAGGTGTCCGTCGTTGTGAACGGGCGTTCCCGCCAGAGCATCCACCGCCCTGAGATATGCCTCCCGGCGCAGGGGTGGTCGATTGAGCACGGGCGCATCGTTTCCTTCCCGCTCGCCGATGGCGACACCCTGGCCATGCACTGCATGGACGTCCGTCCTCGTTCTTCCTCTTCGGAAAACCGCATGGGCCACGGCTACTTCTTCGTGAACCCCAGGCAGCGCGCGGCAAGCCATCTCAAGCGAATCCTCATCTCGGTGCATGACCGCGCCTTCGCCGGCCGCGTCACCCGCTGGGCCATGGTGACCGTATCGGCAGATGCGCCGCTGGCCGACACCGAGCGTCGCAAGGAGCAGACTGCCGACTTCCTCTCCGAGCTGATGCCGAAACTGTTCAAGGAATGACCTCATGCCCATCCCTTACGTCAAACTGATCGTTTCCACTATGGTGGCCTGCGTGGCTGCGCTGGCGCTGACGCCGCCCGTCAGATCGATGCTGACCCGCCTTGGCGTCGTCGACATGCCATCCAAGCGCCGCATCAACAAGAAACCCATACCCCGCGGCGGCGGCATCGCCCTTGTCGCCTCCTTCGCACTGGCCGCTATTTTCGCCATTAGCGTCCTTGGACTTAAAGACCGGCTCTGGAATTCCGACTTCACACCTTACGCGATTTCCGCCGCTGCAATAATCGTCGTGGTTGGCCTGATAGACGACATCCGGGGAGTAAAGCCAATCGTGAAGCTGATGGCGCAGGTGGCGGCCGCATGCATCGTATTCGCTGGAGACGTGTCCTTCGGCCACCTCATCCTATTCTCCGTGCCAGAATGGATCGACCTAATCATCACCATTGGCTGGTTCGTGATAATCGTCAATGCCTTCAACCTCATCGACGGCCTGGACGGCCTCGCTTCGGGGCTTGCGATCATTGGCGCGTGCGGAATGGCCGCAACGCAGCTGCTGCGTGGCAACGCCGCCGTCCTGCCAACGCTCTTCATCCTCATAGGCGC
The DNA here is from genome assembly GCA_017962605.1 of Kiritimatiellia bacterium. Classification (GTDB taxonomy): domain Bacteria; phylum Verrucomicrobiota; class Kiritimatiellia; order RFP12; family JAAYLN01; genus RGIG5952. Next base: position 16,915 of record JAGCUY010000123.1, read on the forward strand.
CGGCGCCGGCTTCCTTCGCTACAACTACAACCCGGCTTCGGTGTTCCTCGGCGACACGGGCTCGCTCTTCCTAGGCTTCCTGTTGGCGCTCACCCCGCTCGCCGGTGGCGGCAAGGCCGTCTTCATCGCCTCGGTTGGCGTGCCTCTCCTCGTCGTGGGGCTGCCGCTTTTCGACACCGTTCTCGCAATCCTGCGTCGCTCGGCGCGCGCAATGCTGGGCACATCAAACGGCCTTAGGGAGGTCGTGCTGCCGGACGTGGAGCACCTGCACCACCGCCTCCTCTCATCCGGCATGAGCCAGCGGCGCGTGGCGGGCATCCTCTACGCCATGGCCGCCATTCTCGTCTTCACGGCTGTCGGCTTGTCCGTCAAAGGCTCGCCTTCATACGGCACTGCCATCCTCGGCATGATCGTCGTGCTGGGGATTATCGGACGCCAGCTGACAAACGTCGAGCTGTGGTATGTCGGTAACGCGCTGAACAACGCGGCAACTTCGCTCCCCCGCAAGTTGCTTGCATTGATATACGTGGGCCTTGACATTGCGGTTCTGGTCGTAGGCTGGTACTGGTCCGCCGAACTGACCCTCATCCCCCACATCGGGCTAGTTGGCCTGCATTTCGTCGGGGAATTCCCATTCTTCTTCTTTAGCATATTCGCCTCGTTCTTCGCCTTCAGAATCTACAACCGCCGCTGGGACTACTCTCAGGGGCTGGACTACTTCGTCCTGCTTGCGGCTGTGTCTATCGGCTGCCTGGTAGCCTCTTCGCTGGTGGATACCTTCTCCTCGCCCACTCTGGGCTTCAACCGCAGGGTGCCCGTGTTCCTGGCCTTGATCAGCGTTCCGCTTCTTGGCATACGCATGATGCGTGTCGTGCTTCGCGGATTGCTCGCCACTGCGCGTCGCGGCCATGGGGACCACATCCGCGCCATCGTCTATGGCTCAGGAATTGGCTTCTATGTCCTATACGCCCTCTTCAAGCACCGTTTTGGCAAGGAAGGCGGCAACATCGTAGTCGCCGACGTCGTCGATGACGATCCCGACGCGATTGGCAGCTATGTGCAGGGCTTCCACGTTGGCGATGCGGCCAAACTCGAATCCATAGTGGTCAAGAGCAAAGCCACGGCGATTGTCCTCTCCAAGGGCGTCTCGCCAAAGACGCTCTCCAAGCTCAAAGCCTTCGCAAGTTCCCACAATCTCCTTCTCAAGCGCTTCGCCTTCTCCCTGCGGAGTGCCGATGTCGCTGATCGCAAGTAGGAAGTCGCGGGAAATGGATCTCAGATTTCAGATTTAAGATTTGCCATGCGCACACTGATACAATCATGCATCGACGCCTCGCGCGAGGCCGTGAACTCCCTTGAGCGGCAGATGGACAAAATCGTCGCCGCTTGCGACCTCGTTGTCGGCACCTACAAGAACGGCCGCAAGGTGCTGACTTGCGGCAACGGCGGAAGCGCCGCCGAGGCAATGCACATGAGCGAGGAGGCAGTCGGCCGCTTTCGTGGCAACCGCCGTTCCCTCCCCGCCGTCTCGCTGACTGCCGACGGCACCGCCCTCACCTGCATTGGCAATGACTTTGGCTTTGACTGCGTATTCTCGCGGCAGGTCGAGGGCCTGGGCGTCGAAGGCGACCTCCTCGTTCTCTTCTCCACCAGTGGCAATGCCAACAATCTCACGCTCGCCCTCGACGCCGCGAAGGCCAAGGGCATGAAGACGCTTGCCATTCTTGGCAAGGGAGGCGGACGCCTCGCCGGCCGCGCCGACGTGGAAATCATCATCGAGGGAACGGACTCTGGCCGCATCCAGGAAGCCCACCAGCTCCTGATGCATATCCTCCTCGACGCCGTCGAACATGCCTTCCCATCGGAAAAGTAACTTCCACATTCCCACACCATCATGTATAAAAAACTTCTCTTCGCTTCTCTTCTCGTCGCAGCCGCTCCGCTCTTCGCGCAGACCGTCTCATTCTCCATCTCCCTCAACCACCAGTCATACGTCCTGGATGAGCAGGTGGAGCTGACCTTCCGCATAAAGAACCTCGGCGTCACCCCCATCAACATCAGCGACTACGAGCTCTTCCGCGACAACCGAGTTGAAATAGAAATCATCGACCAGTCCCGCCAGGTGCTCAAGCCTTTCCGCGAAGGGCGCATCATTGAGGCGCTTTCGCTTGAAAAGGACGAGGCGCAGGCCTTCCGGGTTCCGCTCTGCGACTGGTTCCCGCTTGGCATCGGCCACTATCAGGTGCGCGTGAAGCTATATAACGCCGGCCTGCGCTTCGACTCGCCGATTGAGATGTTCGATGTCGTGCCGGGATTCGAACTTGCCACGGCTTCCCATCATGTGAGCCTGCGCCCCGCCATCGAACGGACTCTCCATCTGGTCTATTGGGCGAGGGAGAACCACGAATACGCCTTCCTCCGCGCAGAGGACAACCCTCCTCGCGGGCGCATCCGCACGATGCTGCTGGGCGACATCATGCGCGTCAAGAAGCCGTCCATCGAACGCAAGGGCGCCGATGGCGTATTCTATGTGTTCCGGCAGGTGACGCGGGACACCCTCTCCCGGACGGAGATTATCTCCGACCTTGACGGCATTCGCGTCGCCGACGTGAAGCACGCGGTGGAATCGGCCTCTTCCCCGATGATCGACAGCCTCCGCGAGGCTGTCGAGCGCAAGGCCAATGAAAAACGATAGTCCGGCGCGTCGGCAGCGCCTACCTGTGCATTAGGTAGGTGGCGCCGACGATTGCGCGTTCCAGGTAAATCGATGCCATCATCAGCGGATGGGCCAGCGCCCGCCGCCACTTGCCGTTTTCCATGAAGACGCCGAAGAACCGGTAGCCAACGCCCAGCTGCTTCCTGATGGTCGCGTCGTTGTTCCACTTGGCGCGGTAGCGCTCGATGGTGCCGGAGTAGTATGCCTTCTTGCGGAGATGGCGGCGCCAGGAAAACTCCCCTTCGTCGTGGAGCAGGGCGCCGTCGGTGAGCGCCACACGCGCCCCGGCGTTGATGCAAAGGCGGTCCAGGTCCCAGTCCTCCTCGCCGGTGATGGTCACGTCGTAGCCACCGGTTTTCTCAAGGAGGGAGCGCTTGAAGACGCGCAGGGCGTCGATGCATGTGGCGTCGTAGAAGGAGCGCTCGAAGTTGCGGACCTTTATCCACCAGCCGCGCCCGACGCGTATTTCGCGGATGTAGAGCGCGTCGGGGGCGTCGGGTGCGGAGATGCGCTGGCGAATCTCAGCCAGCGTCTCGGACTGCATGCGCATGTCGGCGTCGAGGAAGCAGACGAATGGGGTGGTGGCCTCGCGCCAGCCGCGGTTGCGCTGGGCGCTGCGCTCGGGCCCCTGCTCGACTACGCGGACGCCCTTGGCGCGGGCGATTTCGCATGTGGCGTCGTCGGAGGCGTTATCGACGACGATGATATCCAGCCAGTCGCGGGCATCGGCAAGGGCGTCGATGCACTTGCCGATGTTGCGCTCCTCGTTGCGCGTGGGGATGACAATGGTCAGCGCGGGCATGTGTTTCACATTTTCACATTATGCTTCTTTTGCCAGAGCTTCCATACGAGGAAGGCGGCTATGGCCAGGAGCGCTATGCCAATGATCGGGCGGTAGAATATCCAGGCCACGGCAATCGTCACCAGGGCGCACGCCATCGCCACAATACCGGCGACAAACCCAGTTCCCATGCCGATGATCGTGCCGATGAATGGCACCACGTCGCCAATCACCGAAAGCGGCTTGAGGACCGTTGCCAGCCCGATGTACATCAGCAGGAATCCGGCAAGGCGGAGTATCCATGTGAAGATGGCGTTGCCGCGCCGCGCCGACGCGAACATCTCAGCCGCGTCGCGCGACCCTTCGGCCATCAAATCGACCTTCTTGCCGTTCTTCGCGATGTATGAGGCGAATGTCCCGCCGCGCTGCTTTGCGACAATCGAGATGACATGCGGGGTAACGATGCTGAAGGTTACGCGCATGTCGCCAATCTCCGGCGATGCGGCCACGTTGCGAACGGCCACGGCCGTCGCATTCGTGCCAGTTGCCGCATTCGTCGCAGTTGACCCAGAAGTCCCCGGGATGTAGAGGATGTTGCCGGAGCGCTGCGCCGATGCCACTGGGCAGACGTAGTCGGTCGGGAACTCGTAGTCGTGGGCGCCGCCGATGCGCCCGATCTGCCCGTCGGTCAGCTGGAATGCCCCGAAGCGCACCACTTCCGCCTGGCGCTCGAGTTCCGAGTAGCCCATGGCACCGGGGTTGTCGTGGCCGGACTCCTTGAATGATGACGAGTCGATGACTTGGTCGCTCCAGGTCTTGTGGTAGGTGTAGGTGGTCTGCCTGGTGACGGACCCGCCGAGGTTCTTCTTCTCCCTGGTTTGAGACTCCTCCTCCCACTGGTACATCTCGACATTGCGCTCAAGGCGGATGGCGTTGACGGCGATGCCGAACTCGTTGTCGAGAAGGGTGGCGTCAGTGTCGGCCTTGGCGGTCGCGTGGATGAGGCGCCCTTCGTAGTCGGGATCGACGGTCTCCACCGATTCGAGCGGGACGCATGCGCCCTCGCCTTCGGCAAGCGCCTTCGCGGTGCGCACGGAGTTGCCCTCGTTCCAGAACAGGAGCGGGAAACCCAGAATGAACATTATTACCCCGGCGACAATGCCCCTGATGGAGTTGCCGAGTCTGGATATCCACGATTCCCTGGTTGTTTCAGTTACTGACATGAAAGTTAGCCCTTTCTTGTTGCAATTAATAATATCAAAAAATTGCGGATTATGATATAATAATTGTCACAAGGGTCTGACCCTTTATTCAGAAGGAAACACTATGCGAAGACTGCGAGTCAAGTTGGATACGGATGCGTACTACCATGTCACGAGCCGGTGCGCGCTCAAGGCGTTTCTCCTGGACGAGAAGGCCAGGGACATGTTCGTGAAGATGATGAGGAAGGCGGAGAAGTTCTCCGGGGTTGAAATCGTCACCTACTGCGTGATGAGCAACCACTTCCACATCTTAGTGAAGGTGCCAGCGCGAAGGGAGGTGCCGGAGGAGGAACTCCGGGAGCGCATAGTGACGCTGTATGGCGACAGGAAAGCCGACTTTATCTTCAAGCATTGGGAGGACTTGGAGGAGGTCGGACGGCAAGAGGACGTCGTCGAGGAGCAGGATGCCTTCCGCAACCGGATGTATGACTTGTCGGAGTTCGTGAAGACTCTCAAGCAGCGCTACTCGCTGTGGTATTGCTCGAACCACGGCGACATCGAGGGGACTATCTGGCAGAGCCGCTTCCACAGCGTGCTTGTGGAGAATTCGCAGATAGCGCTGACGGCGGTGTCGGCCTACATCGACCTGAACGGCGTCCGCGCAAATCTTGTCAGCGACCCGCGCAACTACGCCTGGTGCGGGTATGGCGCCGCGCTGGCGGGAGACAAGGCGGCAAGGCGCGGAATCGCCTTGCTTTACGAGAACTCCCGCCCGCAATACGAGAAGCTGGCGGCCTACCGCGACCTGCTTGAGTCGAAGGCGGGAATCGGCAACCCGCTTGTCAGGAACTCGGAGCCAGCGGAATTGACCGCTCGCGAGGAGGCCGCCAAGATGGCCGGGAAATCCAATGACGTTGGCGCGACGGGCAAGAGGTCCAACGGGAGGGGAGAGCCCGCAAACAAAGCGGGAACGGACAAGCAAGACGAGAAGGCTGCGGAAAAGCGGCTGGCGCTGCGCGTGAGGAACGCGAGCCTGTCGCGCGGGGTGGCGTTTGGGTCCGAGGAGTTCGTGCTTGGGCTGATAGCGTCAAGCGGCGGCGAGAGGAGCAGGACGAAGGCGCTGCCGTTCGGGCTGGAAGGCGCGGAGCTGCGCACGGCGGGACGCCGCCTGGCGCAGGCGTGAAAAGTGGGGGAAAAGGAGGAAATGCGGGATGGCGTATCTGAATAAAGGGTCTGACCCTGTAAAGCTGCTGCACCTGTGCTTCCGCGATACGGCGGTGCAGCGGATGAAGCTGGAGGGGGTGCGGCGCTACGCCGAGGCGCGCGGGTGGGAGGTTGTCACTTTCAGCAAGGAAGGGTTGGGGGCGGTGCCGGTGGCGGCGCAGCTGGCGCGTCACAAGCCCGTCGGCTGCATCGTCGATTGCTGCGGGAATGAGATACCGATTAAGCCGCATCTCTTCGGGCGGTTCCCCGTCGTGTGGCTTGATGTCCCGTCGGAGTCGCTTGAGGACATAGCCGGCTACCCGTGCGTCTGCGTGGACGAAGAGGCCGTCGCCCGCACCGCGCTGCGCGAACTGTCATCGAACTTCCCGAAGTCGCTTGCCGCGGTGGAGTTCCAGTTCGAGCCATACCAGAAGCGGATGGCGTGGTCGCGCGACAGGGCGCTGTCGTTCCAGTCGCTGGCTGCGGCGGACGGGTTCACATGCGAGGTGTTCGAGACAAGGGAGGAAGAGTCTCCAAAGGCGCGCGCCGCGCGGCTCACCGATTTCCTCTCGCGCCTGCCGCGCCCATGCGGCGTCTTCGCCGTGAACGACGGCACGGCCTGGCAGGTCCGCGAGGCGTGCCGCGCGGCGAGGTTGTCGGTCCCGCACGAAGTGGCCATAGTCGGGGCGGACAACGACCCGGAACTCTGCGATACCGACACACCTTCTCTTACAAGCATCCAGATGGACTTCGAGCGGGCTGGCTACGTCGCCGCGAGAATGGTTGGGGATTCCTTGGCCACAAAGAACACAAAGAAGCACAAAGGCTTTGCGGACTCTGCGTCCTTTGCTGCAGAGAGCAAACGCGTATTGCAGCCGCTGCTGGTCGTCCGCCGCCGCTCCACAGGCGGGCGCGGGCGGCGCGATCCGCGCATCATGGAGGCGGTGGAGGTCATCCGGCGCGAGGCGGCCGACGGACTCACGGCGGCCGGCCTGGCCGCGCGCTTCAATGGGAGCCGCCGCAATTTCGAGCGGCGCTTCCGCGAGGCGGTGGGGCGGTCGGTGTTCGACGAAATACTTGACGTCCGCATAGAGAAGGCAAAGGCGCTGCTGTCGCGCAACGACATCGCGATAGGCGCGATCTACTTCCAATGCGGCTTCGGCTCCGAGTCAGACCTCAGGACGCACTTCCGGCGCATCACCGGTTCGTCGCTGTCGCAATGGCGGAAATGGCATTCCGACTAGCCGAAAAATTCTTGTCGCAAAATTGACGCTTCCCCCTTAGGCGTTGGCGTATAATAGTTGCCGTTCGCGTGGAGCGCATCCCGTGGTCGGGACGCGCCGCCGCGCAAAACTCAACCAGGAAAACGCCAATGCAAACTATGCGAAGAACCATTCTCGCCGCCGCGGCCGCGCTGCTAGCGGGCGCTGCGACCGCGCCCGCCACCACGGCGGCCACAGACTGGCGCAGCCAGTCATACTGCCCACCGGCGATCGAATCGTCGGCAATCCCGCTCGACACTCGCCTCGGCACCGTGGCCGAGTCCGATGTCTGCAAAATAACCGCAACTATCATGTGCGTCAGGTAGGACGCGCAGACGCCAACCAAGCACTAACGCAAACAGGAAGGAACACATAAAATGAAAAAGGCACTCTTCTCAACCGCAATCATCGCAGCCGCCACCGCGGCCATGGCCGACTTCGCCGTCCCGGAAGTCTCCGATGTCACGTTCAGCCAGTCGGCCAACTCGCACCGGTGCACCATCCGCTACAATCTCTCAAGCGCATCCGCGATAGTGATTGTCGATATCTGCACCAACGGCGTCTCCATCGGCGACGAGAACCTGCACTACTTCACAGGCGACTGCAACAAGGTCGTCGAGCCGGGCGAGAACAAGGTAGTCCGCTGGCAATCGGACAAGTCCTGGCCGGGCCACGAAATCGTCGGCAACAACGTCACGGCCAAGGTCTATGCGTGGGCGCTCGACAACCCGCCGGACTACATGGTCGCGGACCTTCTCGCCGAAAACACGGTGACCTACTACACCTCGACGAACGCCCTGCCTGACGGCGGCCTCACGAACGACGTGTACCGCACCGACCGCATCGTGATGCGCCGCATCCACGCCAAGGGCGAGACCTTCACGATGGGATCGGAGGATTTGAATTCAAACGATGCCCAACGCATCCGCGAAAAAAGACACGATGCGCAGATCGACCACGACTACTGGATGGCGATTTACGAGCTGACCGGAAGGCAGTATGAACACATTTGCGGCACTGGCCGAAGGGGGGCCTATGTCTATGGAGAAGGAGGCAAGGAAGCCAATGGAGACATGCGTCCGATGCTCAACCTCTGCTATAATTACCTCCGAGAGTCTTCGGGCAATTCCGGCGATTCGACGTACCGCTACCCGAACGATCCAGCGCCCAATTCCGTGCTGGGACGGCTTCGCGCCAAGACGGGCGTCGCCTTCGACCTTCCCGGCGAGGCCGAATGGGAATACGCCTGCCGCGCCGGAACGCCGGCTGGCGGCTACTGGAACGACGGAAGCGCGTATCGGCTCATTTTCACGCAGTGCAACACGAGTGCCAGCGGCGGCGCCCAGAATGGCGGCACTGGCAGATGGGGTATTGATGCCAACCTGAGCCAGCTCGCCCGCTACTCCCTGAACAATGGCCAAAACAACAAGGGAGGCTGGGGAGACTGGTGGGGCTATACAGATGCCGCAAGCGATTTAGGCAAGGCCACCGCCAAGGTCGGCAGCTACAAGCCAAACCTCTGGGGACTCTACGATATGCACGGCAACGCACCCGAAGTCTGCCTCGACTACTTCAAGGAAGACATCTCCGAAGACAACGGCGCGATCATCTCGACCGACGTCAACGGGGACGACAAGCATGTCATTCGCGGCGGTTCCTTCGACTCCGGTCCGATTTCGTGCCGCTCCGCCTCACGTGACTCCATCGCGGCGGACCACGCCTACAACTACAGCGGCGACCTTCGGGGGTTTCAGGACGGCTGCCGCCTCGTCTGCCGAATCGGGGAGTAGCCATGACACTGGGATCTGAAAGGTTCCCAAAAATGCGCGTTATGACAACTATTGCCGCCCTTATGCCGGCTTGCGTTGCCCTGTCGGCGACGGAATCACCGGAAAGCCGTATCGAAACGCCGACGCTGCAGGTCGATTTCGGCAAGGCGAAAGGCCCTGTCCGCCCCGTCAACGGGGTCGGACAGGGTCCGATCCTCGGATTCGACGACTTCTCGATGTTCCACTACCTCAAGGAGGCCGGGATTCCGTATTCGCGGCTCCACGATGTCGGCGGCCCCTTCGGGAAGAACATTTTCGTGGACATCCCGAACCTCTTCCGCGACTTCGACGCGGACGAGAACGACCCTGCCAACTACGACTTCGCCTTCACGGACCTGCTGATGAAGGCGCTTGTCGAGAACGGCATTGAGCCGTATTTCCGCCTCGGCGTGACGATCGAGAACGCCTGCGGCGTCAAGGCCTACCGCATCTTCCCGCCGAAGGACTACGGGAAGTGGGCGCGAATCTGCGAGCACGTGATCGCGCACTACACGGAGGGCTGGGCGGACGGCTTCCGCTACAAGATCACCTACTGGGAAATCTGGAACGAGCCGGACAACAACATCGACAACCAGTGCGTGAAGCCCTTCCGCAATCTCAACTGGTGGGGGACGTTCGACGAATACCTCGACTTCTACGAGGTCGCGGCGAAACACCTGAAGGGCCGGTTCCCCAACATCAAGATTGGCGGCTACGGCCACTGCGGCTTCTACGCCATCACGAGGCCCAAGGAACTGTGGGGCCAATGGGGCAGCGACGTGGGCCACTATCTCAAGTGCTTCGACGAGTTCCTCGTCCGCGCAAAGGAGAGGGAATTCCCGCTCGACTTCTTCTCGATGCACATCTACTCCGACGTGCCGACGGCGGCCATCCACGTTGACTACGCCCGCAAGCGCCTCGACGAAGCCGGCTTCGGAAACGTGGAACTGCACGTGAACGAGTGGCTGCCGCACAACAACATGAAGAACCTCGGCACGGACTTCCAGGCGGCCGAAATCGCCGCAATTCTGGCCTTGTTCCAGGAGAAGGGCCTCGACATTGGCTGCATCTACGACGCGAAATGCGGGGCGGATCCCTACTCCCCGCTCTTCAACGCCATGACGTGCGAGCCGTTCTTGGCCTACTACGACTTCATGGCGTTCAAGGAACTCCGCGACCTCGGAACGTCCGTCGCCTGCAAGGTTGACGACGGTCTTTACGCGACGGCGGCCACGGATGGCAAGGGGTGCGGCGCGGTCCTCGTCGCAAACCCTGACCCCGACAAGGCGCGGAAGCTGGTCTGCGACTTCGGCGGTTGGGATGTGGTCTCGTGGCGGATGATCGGCAACGGGAAGCGGCTGGAAGCGGTTGACGCCTTGGCGGAAATCCCCCCGTCCACCACGTTGCTGATGACGGCAAAGCGCCGGAATTGACGGCAAAGCGGCGGACGCGCCGTGGGCGCGTCCCTACCGGAGGTTAAGGGCGCTGGTAGGGACGTTTCCACGAAACGTCCGGTTGGACAACAAACAGAATGGAGTTAACAGCATGAAGAGGATGATGTGTCTTGCCGTCGCCGCAATCGCGGCGGCGGGGATGTGCCGCGCAAGCGAACTGAAAATCTGGCCCCGCGAGGGGATGACGCCGGAGTGGGATCCCAAGGTCTGCACCGTCGAGGTCGTGGATGGCGCGGTGCGCGTCACCGTGGGCGAGAAGAAGGCGACCTGGCCAGGGGTGTTCTTCCCCCTTCCCAGGGATGGCCGCGACCTCGGCGCATTCGCCCGCATCGACGTGGTTGTGACGAACCTCACGGACATTCCCGTGACGGTCGGGCTGTCGGTGAAGTCCGAAGGCACTGGGCAGCGCAACCGGCCCATCCGCCTTGCGCCGCACGGCTGCGGGACGATCCGCGACCACATCGACACGACCGTCCTGCTCGACCGCAAGGTCGAGATGACGGGGCTGCGCCACGGCCCCGCCGTGGCGGGCGACAAGGGCCTCTTCGACGCTGGGCGCATCACAGGGTGCCATATCTACGTGCAAAGGCCGCCCTGCCCGCAGACCTTCGCCGTGCTGGAGGTGACGGCCCGCGGGGAGGCTGACAAGACGGAAACCCTCAGGGCCGACGACTTCCTCCCGGTCATGGACGAATACGGCCAGCCGCGCCACGGCGACTGGCCCGGCAAGGTCCAATGCGACGCCGACCTCGAAAAGGCGCGCGAAGAAGAAGAGGCGTGGCTGGCCGCGCATCCCCCGTTTGCCGACCGCGACAAGTGGGGCGGATGGACGAAGGGCCCGCAGCTCAGGGCCACGGGCGCGTTCCGCACCGAGAAGGTCGATGGCAAGTGGTGGCTCGTCGATCCCGACGGGCGCCTCTTCTGGTCGCACGGCATCGACTGCGTCGGCGAACGCAACGGGCACACCCGCATCAGCGACCGCGAGGCGCTCTTCAGCCCCTTCAACGAGGGGTTCAACGGCCCGTTCCAGGACTGCGAGGGCTGGATGCGCGGAAGCGACAAGGAGTTCAACAAGGCCGCGAAGACCTACAACTTCGCGCTCGCGAACATCCGGCGCAAATACATCCATTCGTGGGGCGGCGTCTGGAAGTACGGCGAACTCGCACACCGACGGCTCCACGCCTGGGGCATGAACACAGTCGGCGACTGGTCGCACATCGACCACAGCCTCATGCACAAGACTCCATACACCGTGGACTGCACGGCGGGGATCACGGAGATCGAGGGAAACCGCGGCTACATGGCCGACCCCTTCGCGCCGGACTTCGAGCCGAAGCTCGTGAGCGCCCTCGCGGGGCTGCGTAAGGCCGGCGTGACGGACGACCCATGGTGCATCGGCATCTTCGTGAACAACGAGATGATCTGGGGGGAGGACGACCGGGCGCTGGGCCGCGCCGTCGTCCGCTCGCCGGCCGACCAGCCCGTCAAGATCGAGATGCTGAACCGCCTCATGGAAAAATACGGGGACATCGAATCCCTGAACGCCGCCTGGGGGACGGACTACGCCTCCTGGGACGCGGCTCTCGCCTCCACGACCGTGCCTGACGAGGAGAAGGCGGGGGAAGACCTCGAGGAATGCCACCGCATCGTCGCCGAGGAGTATTTCGCACGCGTCGCGGCCATCGTCCACCGCGAGGCGCCGGGGCGGCTCTACCTAGGCTGCCGGTTTGCCGAGCTGAAATGCGGCGAAGTCGCCTACCGCATGGCGGCGAGATATTGCGACGTGCTGACCGCCAACATCTACATGCCACTGCCGGTGCCTCACCACGGGCACGAGCCGGGGTTTCCGGACTGCCCGATGCTGGTGGGCGAGTTCTACTTCCAGGCGAGGGGAACGGGCTACTTCGGACCCGGCGAATCGAAGTTCACGCAAGAGGAGCGCAGGGTCATGTACCGCGACTACGTCGAGTGCGCGCTCCGCGACCCGCGCTTCGTCGGGACGCACTGGTTCCGCTGGGGCGACCAGCCGCTGACGGGGCGGGGGCTGGACGGCGAAAACTTCTCCTGCGGGTTCATCGACATCTGCGACAGCCCATACTGGGAACTCGTCGAGGCCGCGCGCGAGGTAGGAGCCGAGATGTATCCGCTGCGGTATGGCCAGTGATACACCCGCCGAGAACCAGTAGCACAGCCAACGGATCACTGCCATGAACGACTCAGGCTGCAGACATGCGGATTTCGACATCCGCGACTTCGGCGCGCGCATGGAAATCGCGCCCGCCGCGAACCGGGCGGCCATCAACCGGGCCATTGAGGCGGCCTCCGGCGCCGGCGGGGGGCGCGTAGTCGTCCCACCCGGCGAATGGCGCACCGGAACCATCGAACTCCGAAGCGGCGTCGAGCTGCATCTCGAAAAGGGCGCCGTCATCAAGGGGAGCGACCGCCAGGCCGACTACAACGCGGACGACATCTTCCCCGAAAACTTCAACTCCGTCGGCGAAGAGTGGAGCGGGGGACACCTAATCCTCGCCTACAGGGCGGAAGACGTCGCCATTACCGGCGAGGGCGTCATCGACGGCAACGGCGGCGCCTTCTTCGGCGACACGCAGGAGGACGGCTGGTTCCCCGCCTACAAATACGGCATCAAGCTCCACCCCCTTGACCGCGACTGGTTCCGTCCCGGGCCAATGGTCACGTTTCTTCTTTCAAAGCGAATCCGGCTGGAGGGCGTCACGCTGCGAAACACTCCGTGCTGGACGGCCCATTTCCGCTGCTGCGAGGGGCTGGTGGCGCAAGGCGTGACCATCGACGCCGACCGCGAGATCGCCAACTCCGACGGCTTCTCAATCGACTGCACGCGCGACGTGCGCATCGCCGACTGCGTCGTCAAGACCGGCGACGACGGCTTCGCCATCCGCGCGAGCTGCCCATTGCACGCGGACGAGCACCCATGCGAAAACATCAGCGTCGAGAACTGCGATGTCTGGAGCTGCTGCTATGGCGTCAGGTTCGGCGTCGGCACCGGCATGATTCGTAACGTTTCCTTCGACAACTGCCGATTCCACGAGTCGGTGGACGGCTTCAGCTTCACACCAGCCTGGATCAACGCCGAGAAGAACGTTTACATCGAGAACATACGTGTCCGCAACTGCGTCTCCGTGGAAAGCCTGCGCCCCGTCAACATCGCGATGCCGACGGGCGACTCGCGCGTCGCGGACATCCTCTTTGAAAACTGCCGCTTCGAGGCGCTGCTGCCCTCCCGCATTCGCGGCACAGTGCAAGGCCGGGTCGAGGACATTCGCTTCAAGGTCTGCTCCTACCGGCAGATCGGCGCTGTGCGCGTCCGCCAGGGGCATGCGTGGCTCCGCGAAAACAAGAAGCGGAACCGCGACTTCCTGGAGATGGACGGCACCGTCGGGAAAGTCGAGACCGAGGACTGCGACCCGCCGCCGCTAGGGACGCGCGGCGTCCTGCTTCTCTCCTTCGACGACCGCAACTTCGCCGGCTGGGAATCCGCCCGCCCGCTTTTCGCCAAATACGGGGCCCGCGCGACCTTCTTCGTTTCAGGCCAGATCGACGATGATTCGGTGCGCATCCTCAAGCACCTCTCCTCGGACGGCCATTCAATCGGCCTCCACGGCCTGAACCACCTCGACGCCGACGCCGCATTGGAGGAACTTGGGGCCGAGCGCTACTACGAAGAGGAAGTATGGCCGCAGGTCGATTGCGCGCGCAAGGCATACGTGCCATTCGAGACATTCGCCTACCCGAACTGCCGGTGCAGCGACAAAACAGACGCACTTCTGCGGGAAAAGGGCTTCGAGCATGTCCGCGGCGGCGTGAGGGGCGCGACGCCCTACGACCTCGAAGGGGTGAAGCAGGCGGACCGCAAGCCGCTCGTCACGAACGACGCCGTCTTTTTCCCGGCCTCTGAGCTGACAAAACGCTTCCGTATCGACACCATCATCGTCGGCGAGGCATACCACACCGACATCGAGGAGATACGCGCTTGCCTGCGCCGCGCCGCTGAACGCAGGGAAGTGCTTTGCATCACCTCGCATGACATCGCGCCTGGCGCCGGGCACATCAACATGAAGACGGAGTGGCTGGAGACGATTCTGGCGACCGCCTCCGAGTGCGGCCTGGCCATAATCGGCTTCGACGAACTTCCGCACGCCGAGTCCGCGTCCACATGAAGTGGTGGGAGGGACGGGCTTCGTCCCGTCTGCGGCTGCGACAAAGCGCGGCCCTCCCAGCCGCCACCTGGCGGCTGCGGACGCGCCGCCGCTTCCGCCGTTTGCGCCGTCGGAGCGGTTGTGGTACCATTGAAAAGATGAAAAACATGAAAATCACCTCCTGCCTCTCTTCCATTGTGCCTCCCGCCGCAGTCGCCGCAGCGGCCGTCCTTGCTTCAACCGCCGCCGCCGAGCAAACCGACGCCCAGAGAATGGGCGCGGAGGAGATGAACAAAGGCGCCACCCTGGCCGCACCCGACCATTCCACTGGCGGCTCCTTCAAGGTGCTGGTTTACGGCAACTCCATCGCTCTCCATGGCCCCGCGCCGCAAATCGGCTGGACGAACAACTGGGGCATGGCCGCCAGCGCCCGCGAGAAGGACTTCGCCCACTTGCTCGTCGCCGACCTGGAGGCGAAGCGCGGTGAGAAGGCCGATCTGCGCATCCGCAATCTTGCGTCGCTCGAGCGCAACTTCAAGGTCGACCTGTCAGACTTCGCGGAGCTGGCCGAAGACGTCGCCTGGGCGCCGGACTACGTGGTGATCGCCATCGGCGAGAACGCGAAGAACCTCGACGACGAGTCGAAGCCCATCTACAAGGACTTCCTCGTCTCGCTGGCGCGGCCGCTCGTCAATTGCGCAAGCAAGCCACTGGTCGTGATGCGCTCACCCTTCTGGCGCAACGTCCCCAAGGCCGAATGCACCGCCGCGGCCGCCGCCGAGGTGGGGGCGATTTACGTCGATGCCAGCCCGCTTGGCGACGTGGCCGAGAACAAGGCGATTGGGCTGTTCGCCCACAACGGGGTCGCCAACCACCCTGGCGATTTGGGTATGAGGCGGCTTGCCGACCTCATCCTCGCGGGATTCTCCTCAGCCGCGCACTGATTCGGCGCGCAGGATTACCGGCGAGCCGCAGAGGGCCGTGAGACCCACTGCGCGGCAGCAGCCTTCCAGCAGCGCCGAAAGCCCGGCGCACTTCAGCGCCCTGTGCAGCGCCATCGGCAGCGCGAACTGTTTCCGCCGCGCCACGATGCGCGCGCCTGTGGCCGCGAAGGCGTCCGTAACTTCGCGGTGCTTGAACAGCCGCCAGTGGCGCGTGTTCTTCTCCAGTTTCTTCTTCGCCGCGAACAGCATCGGAGCTATGGCGTTCACGCTCTGGCTCGTGGGATAGTCGCAGATGACCGGGCCGCGCGAGACGCGGCACAGTTCGCGCACCAGCTGCTCCCACTGCTCGCAGTGGGTGAGGAGCCGGAAGCAGATGACTACGTCAAAGGACTTGTCGGGGAAGGGCAGCTCGATTACGTTGCCCACCTTGAACTCGGCGCGTCCTGACGAGGTGAGGTCGCGGACGCGGTGCTCGCAGCTCTTCGCGCTCCCGAGGACGGTGACGCGCCAGCCGTCGTCAGCAAGCGGGTGCGCCAGCTGGCCATGGCCGCCGCCAACATCGAGCAGCGTGCCGCGTTCGAGTCCGGCGAGGAGCTTGCGCGTCAGGCGCGTCTGCACGTCTAGCATCCATGCGCCCGTCTTGCCGCGGAAGCGCGTGGCGTAGTCATCGTTGGAGGTTTCGATGTCGGCCGTTTCGGGGAATGGCGACCAGGTGTCTCCCTTGTCTTTGGTGTGGTCAGGCATGTTGGTGTGCTACTTGATTTGTGCGATTAGCGCGGAGCGCGCCGCCCAGTCGGGTGCCGATTCGAGGCGGCGCAGTGCGGATGAGAGAAGAAGCCGGGCGTTGGTGCCGCCCTCTGCGGCGGGGTCAATGGAATCCCGCGTGCGGCGGATGTAGTCGATCCATGCCCGGAAGACGAACTCTTGCATGGTTTCGGCAAGCGGCATCCCCGATTGCAGGGCAGGGGACGGGCGCGTGGCGAGGTAGGCCAGGATGGCGCGTGCCTCAGGCGTGCCGGAGGCGTTTATCGCACCGAGGGCGTTGGAGCCGCTTTCAAGGTCGTTCAGCGCCGCGGCCGCTATTTGCGCCACGGGGGAATCTGGAGGAATGGGCGGAAGCCATTCGTGCGTGAAGGTGGCTATGGCGCGGTTCTCCTCGCTCGGCGTGGCCGCGATCTTGACCAGTGCGTCCGCAATGGCCACCAGCGGCGTCTCGGGCAGGCGGATGCGGGTTGGCGTGGGCGGTTCTGGAGCCGGGGTCGGTGAGGGAGAAGTGGGATTCGGATTTCGGGATTCGGGAGCCGATGAGGTGGATTCAGGGGCCGGAGAGATGGATTCGGGGTTTTGGAGCCGGGATTCGGAAGTGGGAGTCGGGGCGGGAGAGTGCGGTGCGCCGGGTTGGCGCTCGCGGGCTTTGGCGGATTCGAGGTAGGCGGCGAAGTCCTGTTCGAGGGCGGATTGCGGGAGGTTGAGGAGTTCCGCTGCCTCCTGGAGCATGTAGGAGCGGAACACCGCCTTTGATGCGGAGGCTACCGTCTCGAATATTTCGTCGGTGAGGCGCGAGAGGGAGTCTATGGCGCCGCCGCCATCGGTCGCTCCCTTGGCGGCGCGGACATGGAGGGCGATGAGCGAGACGGGGTTGTCAAGCAGGGCCTGGAACTCGGCGGCCGGACGGTCGCGGAGGAAGGAGTCGGGGTCTTCGCCCTGCGGGATGAGCGCGGCCTGGACGGGTAGTCCGGCGGCGAGGAAGAGGCGGCCGGTGCGGATGGCGGCCTTCATGCCGGCGCCGTCGCCGTCGAAGGCCAGCGTTGCGCCGTCGGCGTATGACTTGAGAAGGGCCACGTGGTCGGCGGTGAATGCCGTGCCCTGGGATGCGACGGCGTTCGCGAATCCGCATGAATGGCAGCGGATGACGTCGATCTGGCCCTCGCATACGAGGGCGGTGCGGCGCGGGTCGCGGGTGATGGCGCGCTTTGCGAACGACAGTCCGTAGAGGACGCGGCTCTTGCGGAAGATGGGGGTCTCGGTGCTGTTGTAGTATTTCGGGGCCTTGCGGGAGTCGTCTAGCAGGCGGCCTGAGAAGGCGACCACGTGGCCGTTCTGGTCGCAGATGGGGAACATCAGGCGGCCGTGGAACTTGTCGTAGAAGGAGTCTCCTGCGGAGCGGGGCGGCGACAGGAAGCCTGCCTCGACCATCTCCTCCATGGTGTAGTCGTGCTTCTCCGCCCATTGGACGAGGGCGTTGCGTTGTTCAGGCGCGTAGCCTATGCGGAACTTCTCGGCGGTCGCTTCGTCGATGCGTCGGCGGGCGAGGTAGTCGCGGGCCTTCTGCGCCTCCTTGGTGGAGAGCAGGCAGCGGCGGTAGAATGCGGCGATGTCTTCGTGAAGCGCGAGGAGGCGCTTGCGGAGGCGCGAGCCCGAGTCGTCCGCGGTTTCGAGCGTGACGCCGCAGCGGTCGGCGAGGGCGCGGACGGCGTCGGGGAATGTCATGCCGTCGGAGAGCATCAGGAACTTGAAAACGTCGCCCTGCGCGCCGCAGCCGAAGCAGTGGAAGGTGCGGCGCGACGGCGAGACGATGAAGGACGGCGTCTTCTCGTGGTGGAATGGGCAGCAGGCTTTGAAGTCGGCGCCGGCGCGCTTCAGCGGGACGCGCTGGGAGATGACTTCGACGATGTCGCTCCGCGCGCGGATTTCCTCGAGGGTCTGATCGGAGAACCCGGCCATTGCTACCTCCCGCCAGTGGCGCAGGGGAGTTTTACGCCGTTGGGGGCGATGATTCGTTCCACAACTGGCATTACGCGGATGCCGGTGCGCGACTTGGCGAATGCGGTGCTGGAGTAGGATGAACGCGTCACAAGTGCGACGGCGCAGAAGATGACGAACAAGAGAAGAAGGCCCTTGATGGCTCCGGCGATTGCGCCAAGGATGTTGTCGATCGGCGATATGAGAATGAGATGCGCCACTTTGGCGATGATGATTCGGAGGATTATGAATATGACGAATGCCGCGACGAGCGTGAGGCCGAAAACTACGGCCGGTGCGGCGGCGCCGGAGGACGGAAGCAGTGATGCGATGTGCGGGTAGAGGAGGAAGGAGAGCTTGAAGGCCAGTACCAGCGCCGCTATCTGCGCAAGCGTGGCGGATAGCCCGCGTATGGCGTCCCATGTCGCGAGAGCGATAATCAGCGTCGCGCAGGCGATGTCAATCCACATGGGTGCTGGAATGGTGGAGAGCATAAGAGGGAACGGGGAATGGGGAACGGGGAACGGGGAATGGGGAATTGGGAACGGGGACTGGGGAATGGGGAACGGTTATGGCGTGAACTTGGTGTTGGGCATCTTCCCCATCCAGGCCTCGAAGTCGGCGGTCTTGGCGGCCGGGTTGGCGCGCTTGGTGGCGGCGAGGAAGAGTTCTCCGTAGATGCGCGCCTCGTAGTAGCGCTGCCCCTGGGCGTAGGAATAGGCGGCTAGGCGCAGGGCCTGCGGTTCATCTGGCCAGCGGGGGATTATCGATGACGTGAGTGCCGCGGTTGCCTTTTCGTAGTCGCCTGAGGAGTAGGTTATGTTGGCCCCCCAGTAGGCGACGTTGAACCGCGTGGGGTCGAGGTTCGCGGCGGCTTCGAAGGAAGTCTTGGCTTCGGCTATGCGGTTCATGGCCATGAGGGCGTTGGCGCGGTTTGCGAGGGCGTCGAAGGCGAGCGGGTCGGCGGCGGACGCCTGTGCAAAGAACCCCTCGGCCTTGGCGTATTCTTTCTTCGCGTAGGCTTCCAGACCCTGAGTCACGAGTGCCGCGGCTTCGGGCGCGGTGACATGCGAATAGGACGGCGGAAGAGATTTTGCGGCCTCGTCGCGCATCTTCGTCGCCTTTTTGACAAGGGCCTCGTCTGCGGGGCTGGTGGCAAGGAAGTCGTTAAGCGGCTTCACTGCCGCTGCGGGGAGGCGAAGCGTCTTGGCGCAGAGGTTGCCGAAGTTGTAGAAAGTGGGCGCGTATTCGGGGTCTGCGTTGTGCGCAGCGAGGAGGCGAGCGAGCGCGAGGTCGTTGCGGCGCAGGGCCGACTCAACCAGCGCCATCGAGTTCAACGCCCTTGCCGCCGCAGTGCCTTCGCGGTATTGAAGGACGAAGTCGAGGAGTTCGTGGGCCTCGGAGAGATTGTCGGCGGAGCCAGCCTTGCGCAGTTCTCCTGCGAGGGCTTCGGATGCGTCCAGGTCGCCGGGAGTGAAGCGCAGGACGTCGCGGAACGACGCTATCGCTCCGGAGACGTCGCCAGCCAGTGCCTGTGCTATGCCTAAGTTGTAGTGGAGCGGTACCGACGACGGGTGCTCCTTGAGCGCCGCCTTGAAGGCGGTCGCGGCCGTCTTGAAGTCGCCTTGGGAAAGCGCATTCTCGCCATCTTCAACGGTGGGGGTCTGCTTGCCGCACCCAAAAAACAGGGCGGATAAAAACAAAGTCGCTATGAATGTCCTCATTGTGGATTAAAACTCCAAAAATTCGCCAATAAATCAGCGAATATTATACCACAAGACTGGGGTAAGGTTAGGTGCGGCGCAGGGGAACGCCACGCATGGCCGCCTTGATGCCGGAGACGGTCCATTCGCCGGTGTGGATCATGCCGGCCACGATGGCGGCGTCGGCGTGTCCGTCGCGCCATGCGGCGTCCAGGTGTTCCGGCTTCCCGGCGCCGCCAGAGGCGATCACCGGCACACCTACGGCATCGGCGATCTTGCGCGTGATTTCAAGGTCGAATCCGGCGCGGGTGCCGTCGGCATCGACGGAGTTCACGACGATCTCCCCGGCGCCCAAGTCGGCCGCGCGCTTCGCCCATTCCACGGCGTCCAGGCCGGTCCTGACGCGGAATCCGCGCGCCGTGATCTCGTAGCCGGAGGGGAACTTTTCGAGGTCGGGAGTGCGCACGGGGTCCATTCCGAGCACGATGCACTGCGAGCCAAATGCCTTAGCGCCGTCGGCGATGACTTGCGGGTTGGAGATGGCGAGGGAGTTGACCGACACCTTCTCCGCGCCGGCGAGGAGGACGCGCCGCATGTCGTCGAGCGAGGATATCCCGCCGCCGACTGCGAATGGGATTCGCACCACGGACGCGACGTCGCGCACGATGCCGATGTCGATTGGCCGGCGCTCAGCCGATGCCGTGATGTCATAGACCACCAGCTCGTCGCAGCCGTCCTCGTAGTAGCGCGCCGCCATCTCGACGGGGTCGCCGAGGTCGATGTTGTTCTGGAACTTCACGCCTTTGGTGACGCGCCTGTTGCGGACGTCCAGGCAGGGGATGATGCGGAAGGTTAGCATTGTTCCGGCTCCTTTCCATCCCAGCGGAGGAAGTTCTCAAGGAGGCGGAGGCCAGTACGGCCCGACTTCTCCGCGTGGAACTGTGTCGCCACCACGTTGCCGCGTGCGACGGCCGAGGTGAAGGTCTGCCCGGCGTATTCTGTTTCGCAGAGAATGTCGGCGCCGTTGGCCGGCGCCACGTAGTAGCTATGGACGAAGTAGAAGTCGCTGCCGTCCCTGATGGAGTCGAGGACGGGGTGCTTTTTGCGGATGATCGCCTGGTTCCAGCCCATGTGCGGGATCTTGGCGCGGGGGCCGGTGGGGGCGAGGCGCCTGACGGTGCCGGGGAGGATTCCGAGGGTCTCGGTTCCGCCGTCCTCATCGGAGCGCTCGAAGAGTATCTGCGTTCCAAGGCAGATGCCAAGGAAGGGGACTCCCGCCGCGATTGCCGCGCGGATGGCGGTGTCCAGGCCTGCCCTGCGGAGGTTGTCCATGGCGGCGGCTGCTGCCCCGACGCCGGGGAAGACGAGCCGGTCTGCGGCGGCGACTCCGGCGGCGTCGGAGACGACTTTCGCCTCCGCGCCCAGCGCCTCGAAGGCGAGCCGGACGCTTGTCAAATTGCCCGCGTTGTAGTCAATGATCGTGAGCATAGAAGAATGTGGAAATGTGGAAGTGTGAAAGTGTGAAAATGTGGAAGTGTGGAAGTGGGAGAGTGTGAAAATGTGGAAGTGTGGAAGTGGGAGAGTGTGGAAATATTAGAGGGTAATAGTCATTGGTTGTTGGCTGTTGGTTGTTGGCTGTTTTCACATTTTCACATTATAAAAGCCAGCGGCTTGGGCATGGCTAAGGTCGCCGGGAGGCGCGTGAGTGCGCCGGTTGCGGCGTCGAAGCGGTATAGCCCGACATTGTCGGAAAGCTTGTGGCCGACGATCACGCAGTCCTGCGAGGCGAAGACGAAGTCGCGGGGGAAGCGGCCGGTGAGCTGCGATACGACCTTTTCCGCGCCGAGCGTGCCGTCGTCCTTGATGGGGAAGGCGGCGATGGAGTCGTGGCCGCGGTTGGAGGCCAGCAGCCAGCGGCCGCAGGGCGAAATGCGGATCGCGGCGCACTTGGTGTCGCCGTCGAAGCCCTGCGGAAGCGTGGAGAGCGGCTCCTGGAGCGGGCGGAGGCGGCCATTTTCGTAGGCGAACGACTGTACGGCGCTGCCGAGTTCGTAGATGAGGTAGGCGCGGTCGCCCGCCGCGTTGAAGATCATGTGGCGTGGGCCAAGTCCGGGGGCGCCGTGGAAGTCGTTCTCCGGCAGAGGCGCCAGAGTGCCGCCTCCGGCGCATCCGGCCAGGTCGTAGGCGTTCACGGTGTCGGTGCCGAGGTCGCAGATGAAGAGCACGCGGTCGTCGGGCGACGCCACGGCGCAGTGGCAGTGCGCCGACTCCTGCCGCTTTTGGTTGGGGCCGTGCCCTTCGTGGTGGACGACCGAGCATGCGCCGAAGGTGCCGTCCTTGTTGATGGCGACGACTCCGGCGTGGGCGGCGGAGTATTCGGCGAAGAGGAGGCGCGTTCCGTCATGGGAGAGGGAGATGTGGCACGGAACGGAGAAGGGGAATGGAATCAGGTCGATGCGCCTGGCGTTGAGGTCGGCGTCAAGCGCGTAGGCGGCGAGTGCGCCGGACTTGGCGCGGTCGGCGTCGGGCGCGGTCGCCTGCGCCACGTAGAGGCGGTCGCGGGCTTCGCTGACGGCGAAGTAGATCGGGTTGCCGATGTCCTCGACCGGCGCGAGTTCGCGGATTGCGGCCTTCTCGCAATCGACGGCTATGCGCCTTATCTTGGCGTTGTCGGGAGTGGTGTATGAGCCAACGATGAAAGTCTTTTCCATTTGCTTGTCCTTTTTGATTAGTCGCTACGCCTTTGCGGCGCCGAGGGAGGGGTCTAGTTCCGCGAGTTCGTCCAGGTTCTTCAGCCCGAAGTGTTCGAGGAAGAGCGGGGTCGTGCCGTAGAGGAACGGGCGGCCGGGGAGTTCGCTGCGGCCAGTGGCGCGGATGAGGTGCATTTCCATCAGGGCGCGGACGACGTGGTCAACGGCCACCCCGCGGATGCCCTCGATTTCCGAGCGGGCGATTGGCTGGCGGTAGGCGATGATGGCGAGGGTCTCGAGCGCGGACTTCGAGAGGCGCGCCGGCTTGTCGGCCTTGAGCAGGGCGCGGACCCAGCGCCCGCATCCGGGCTGTGTCTGGTAGCGCCAGCCGCCGGACACTTCGACGAGGTCGATGCCGAGTTCGAGGCGGTGGAGGTCCTGCGCGATCTCGTCGAGCGCGGCCACGACGTCGCGGGTGGTGATCTTGGCGAAGGGATTGACTTCGCCCGGCTCGAGCGCGCGGTCCCTGATGGCGTTGCGGACGGCCTCGGCTGAAATCGGCGCGGGGTTGGAGAACACCAGGGCGCCCACGACCTGCCGCAGGCTCGAAGCCGCCGCCATGCTGGCCAGCACTTCCTCGGCGGCGTTCATCTTGCCACCGGCCTTGGCTTTGTCCTCGGCCTTGGCGTTGTCTGCTTGCTGTTCGCCTGCGTCCTCAACCTTGACATCGTCCGCTTGCTGTCCGCCCGCGTCCTGCTCTTTGCTCTTCATGCCGTCTCCCTCTGCTCCGCAGCGGCCTCAGGCGGGCCGCCTCCGGGCGCATCTCCGCCCTCGATGAAAATCTCCGCGAACTCGCCGTCCTGGCGCGCCTTCACCTTGTGCTGGCGAATCAGCTCCAGCAGGGCCAGGAAGGTTACGATGATCTCCCCGCGCGGCGCCTTGTCGTCGAACAGCTCCGTGAATCGGAACGTTCCGCCAGATCCGGCGCGCTTGACGATTGCGTCGATCTTTTCCGGAACGCTCCACACAACGGGTTTCAGGTGGTCGATCGGCGCGACGGGGCGGTTCTTCAAAATCTCGGCGAATGCCTTGACCAAGTCGATGATGGAAACATCGGCCAGGCGCAGGGCGGCGTCGTCCGCCTGCCCGTCGGCAATCACCACCTCGCCGCCGGCGAGGTAGCATTCGGCCTGCCCGGCCTCTCGCACCATGAGCGTCCCGGCGGCGTCCTTGAACTTCTTGTATTCGACCAGCTGCCGCACGAGGTCGAGGCGCGGGTCCTCCTCCTCTTCCTCCTCGCCGTCGCCGCGCCGCTCCACGGGTAGGAGCGTGCGGCTCTTGATGAGCATCAGCGAGGCGGCCATTACCAGGAACTCCCCGGCCACGTCGATGTCCAGGCGCTTCATCCCTTCGAGGTAGGCCATGTACTGTCGGGTGATCTTCTCGATGGGGATGTCGTAGATGTCGAGTTCGTCGCGGTGGATGAGATACAAAAGCAAATCGAGGGGACCTTCGAAGACCCCCACGTCGAATCTGCATTCCTCATCCACGCTAGCCATGGCATTTCCATTATACCAAAACGCATTTTTCGGCGAAAGCTTCCCAATCTGGTATAATAAACCACTCATGAGAAAACACCTTGCCTTTGGAAGTCTGTTCGCCATTGCCGCTGCAATGGCCTTCGCGCCCTATGCCATCTCAGCCGCCGAGTGGCGCCTCCCCCCGTGCGCCCGCATCGAGGGCGACATGCTCGTCGTTGATGTCCCGCCGGGAGACCCCGGGCGCTTCGACGAGGGGTATGCCCACTGCGAGCTGGACGTCGATCTCTCGCCCTACTTTGAAAGCGGGCGCGGCGCGGTGGCGCGTGTCCGCGTCCGCGCCCGCGACATCTCCAAGCCGGACCGCAACTGGAACGGCGTGAAGTTCATGTTCCGCTACATGAGCGAGGATGGCCGGATGCAGTGGCCTGGCTACCAGTTCCCGCTTGGCTCATTCGACTGGCGCACCGCCGAGACCCGCGTGAACTGGCTCGCCCCCTACGGCCTGCCCAAAGACGGCAAGGCCACCCTCATATTGGGCCTCCAGGGCTGCACCGGCCATGCCGAGTTCGACCTCTCCACCCTTGAGTTCACATCTGAGGACATCGGCATCCCGCGCGTCAACGAGGACTTCATCGTGCGCTATCCGGCATCGGATGCCGCCCACAGGCGCGGCACCATGCTCCCCGGCCGCGACACGACCGAAGACGACATCGAGACCCTCCACCAGTGGGGCGCGACCATGGCCCGCTTCCAAATCGCCCGCAACTGGCACAAAGTCGATGACAACCGCGACCTGGCCGAATACGGCGCATGGGTTGACCGCCGCCTCGACAACTTGGCCAACGTCCTCGAATGGGCGAAGGCGCGCGGGATGAAAATCTGCGTCGATCTCCACGCCCTCCCCGGCGGCAAGCACGGGGAGCGTCCGGGCCAGCCGCAGGAGATGGCCATGTTCACGGAGGACGAATACGCCGACGCCTTCATCGACACCTGGCGCCGCATAGCGACCCGCTTCAAAGGGCACCCAGCCCTCTACGGCTACGACCTGGTGAACGAACCAACGCAGCGCCGTCCCGTGAAGCACAACTACTGGGAGCTCCAGCGCCGCGCCGCGGAGGCCATCCGCGAAATCGACCCCGACACGCCAATCGTCTTCGCGGCCAATCTCGCCTCGCGCGCCGACGCCTTCCGCTACCTCTCGCCGATCGCGATGGACAACGTCATCTACCAGGCGCACGTCTATATCCCCGGCATCTACACCCACCAGGGGGTGAACAGCCAGCCGTTCAGCACATCCAAGAGGCCGCTCACCTGGCCGGGCGTCGATCCGGTGTCGGGCGAAGTCTGGAACAAGGACTGGCTGCGCAGGAACCTGCAGCCGATCCGCGACTTTCAGGCCAGGCACGGCTGCCGCATCTACGTGGGCGAGTTCAGCGCCGCCGCATGGGCGCCCGGCGCCGAGAACTACCTCCGCGACGCCATCGAGCTGTTTGAGGAATACGGGTGGGACTGGACCTACCACGCCTTCCGCGAGTCGCCGATCTGGGATGTGGACAAGGAGGCGCCGGAGGGCGTCGCCAGCCCGAAGTCGAAGGACATGGTCCCCGCCAAAAAGGAGACGGCCCGCAAGCGCGTCCTCTTGGAGGGCTTTCGCAAGTGATGATGGCCCGCGACTGCTTTTGGATAACTTGAAAACGAATGAGGTGAACTAGAATGGTCTCAAAAGATGATTACGTCAAATTCCTTGCCGAAGTGCGCAAGGTCTCCGGGATTGGAACGCTCTCGCCGGATGAGTCCGGGCTGGTGAGCGTCCGGGTTGACGACGCCTACAACGTGAACTTCCAATTCGTCGAGGCGACTGGCAAGGTGCTTTGCTTCGTCGAGGTGGCCGAGCTTCCGGTAGATGCTCCGAAAGCCGTTTACCGCGACCTGCTCGTGGGCGGGCTCTTTGGCAAGGACACCGCCGGCGGCTATTTCACCCTTGAGCCTGAGACTGAGACGGTCGTTTACAACTTCTTCTTCGACCTCGAAACAGCGGCGAACGACATAGAAGACTTCATCTCCACCATCGAAAAGATCCTGCAACTCTGCGACATCTGGGCCGAGCGCATCAAAGGCAACCTCGCCGACATCGGCGCTGAAGCCGCCGACCACAGCCCTCTCAACAACCACATGTTCGTCCATGCGTAAGGGTGTGCGCGGGGTGCCCTTGTCGGCGATGCCGTTCCCTCCGTCGGCATGACGGTCCCTGGAGGAGACAATGTAGGACACTAATATTATGGTATAATGGCATAATCACATTCAAACATGGTTCACAAACTCATCCAGACAGCAGCATCCATCTGGGCGCACGCGCCAGATTGTCCGTTGCGCGCGCAATTAGATTACATTAGAGCGCGCGATGGCTTGCGGCCTGTCCAGATTGATGCCGTAGCAACCTATCTTTTTCTCAAGATCGCCTGCGGGAACCGCCCACTTCACGAAGTTTTTTCTTTTGGTGTCCTGAACACCATTGATCCCGGAACCCTTCGCGTTTCACAGGCCGTTCGCGACCATCTTGCCACCCACCCTGCTTCCCTGTCCCTTTTGGAACTGGCCTCCCAACCGACAGTCGGCGCGTCTTCAGCGGGGCCGATTCTTGCGCCGGCCCTCAACAAGGCGCTCCGTCGTGCTGAATTAGCCGAACGCGATTTGGAAATATACTATAATGGCGATTCGTCCCTAACCGAGTTCCGCATCCGTTGCTACCGCCGCCTGTCTGCATCCAAAGGCGGGGCATGGGCGAGCGTAGGTGAATACACGCCCGACTTCCTCGTCCTGCATCGGGAAAAAAGCGCCGGTGCCATTGACGCTTGCCTCGTTGTAGAAACCAAGGGTGCGCTTTACGCATACGACCCTGCTTTCAAGTCTCGCCGCGACTTTGCTTCGGGCGAGTTCCTCCGCCTCAACGCCTCCCGCCCCGGCATCCCCCGCTTCCAGTATCTCTACCTTGAAGAGACCGCCGACTGGAAACACCAGTTCGTCGATGCCGTCAAGGAGTTTTTCAAGTAAAACAATCAGAAAGGGTCCAAGCAATGAGAATGATCATTCAGAATCTCGGTGTCGTCGAAACAGCCAAACTTGAAGTTGGCGATTTGACCATCGTTTGCGGCAACAACAATTTAGGCAAGACATACGTAACGTATGCCTTCTACGGGATGCTTAAGTTTTTGCGCACGGCATTTGCTATCATTCCAATCAGTCAGAAAAACGTTGCGGAACTTGTTGAAAACGCGGAAACAACGATTAGTTTAAAACCTATTCTTGAAGATATCCCCAAACTTTTTAGAACGGCATCCGTCAACTTCAGCAAAAACCTTGCAGAAGTGTTTGCTGCAGATAAAGCTCATTTTGAACAGGCTAGGTTTTCGCTGGAAATTGCCGTTCCTACATATTCTTTGTATAAAGATTTTTCTACGGAGGTTTCATACGGAAGAAACGGTCCTAAACTAAATTTCTCTTTTAGTTCCACGAAAATGGAAGTGCATATTCGCCAGGAGGGTCAACCTATTGGAGATAGTGCGCCGCAGGATGTTGTTTCGCTCATTATAAGCGATGTCATTCGCGATTATTTGATAAAGCCATTGATTCCAGATGTCTATATTTCAAGCACCGAAAGAACAGGAGTTGTCTCATTCCAGCGCGAACTCGATTTTACACGCAATCGTCTGCTTGAACTTGTCGGTAAACGGGCAAAAGACGTAACTGCAGGCCTTTTGTTTACGAAATTCCATAGCGACTACCCATTACCTGTTAGGGACAATGTCGACTTCATTCGGAACCTCCCGAACATTGCCGGCAAAGAAGGTGTTTTGGCGAGCAAATATCCTGAAATACTTGACGCTCTTAAGGATATAATCGGTGGTAGTTACAAGGCAACAAAGGACGGATTTGTATCTTATATGCCTGCGCGGGGTGTAAAACTTCGCATTGCGGAAAGTTCCAGTTCAATTCGATCGCTGCTTGATGTGACATTTTACATCAGACATGTTGCCAAACCGGGCGACATTTTCATGATTGACGAGCCGGAGCTAAATCTGCACCCGTCCAACCAGCGGAAAATTGCCCGCCTGATTGCAAGGCTTGTGAATTGTGGAATAAAAGTGTTCATGACCACCCACAGCGACTACATCGTCAAGGAAATCAACACGCTTCTGCTGCTAAAACAGCAGGGTGAAGGATACAAGAAAATTGCTATAGAAGAAAAGTATTCCGAAGCCGAACTTCTTGATGCTTCCCGTGTGAAGGTCTATGTCGCGGCCAATTGTCTTGAAAGGAAACAAGGCAACACGCGGAAAAGCCGCTGCCAGACTTTTTCTTCTGCGTCCGTTACTCAAGACATGGGTATAGAAATTGAAAGTTTCGATAAGACGATTGACGAAATGAACCGTATCCAGGATCGCATTTTCTGGGAGGTGAAATGATGGCCACAGATGCTGCCCGTTTGCGAACCGTCGTTGCTGACGCGGCTTTCCTCTCCCCCCTCAAAAAAAACAAAAATGGACAGCCGTGCATTCTTCTGCAAGAAGAAAAGAATCCAGACTCTAAACTTCTTGTCATAGGAGCACCAGAGGACCTTCTCATTCTTCGTGCGGACAAGTTTGTTCCGTTGTTATTGGAGAAAACGGACCGCGACGGCTACCATTTCCACGGCACATCTTTTTTCCGAGATGGAACGGGGGCGGGGAAACGGGCGGATTACATTCTTTTTGATATGACCGGGAAACATGTCATATTCCTTGAATTGAAGGCCTCTAAAGAATCAGAGGAGCATATAAAGGCACAACTGGCAGGTGCCTATGCCGTCCTTGACTACATTCGTCGCGTGGCAACTCACTATCACAATCTCAACCAAAACGAATTCATCGGTCCAGATTTCTCGTTGCGGTTTGTTGGAATGTGCAAAACTGGTTACGCCATCCGAAAACGCCCCACAAAATTTACAACTACAGGTCGTGGAAAAAGTATCAATGATTTTTTGAGATTCTCTGGAACGTCGGAAATTCATTACAGTCAACTCTGCGGACATTGCGCGAGTTAGTTTTGAGGATTCCCATGCCCATTCGTCACATACCCTTCTTCCCAGACCCGATTCGCGGGCAGGCGCTGTTGGACAACTTCAAGCGCACGCTGCGGTATTCCGGCAGCGAGAACGCCGAACGCCTTGGATGTAGCAAATCCCCCGTTCTTTTGTTGCGAGTAAATTTATGACCACATACCACCAAAGTCTTTTTCATGAATTCCAGTTCATGGATTACCGATTCCCACAGCCCCAATATCTTGGGGCAAAATATCGTTTTCGTTCGTGGATTGCCAGTTTCCTGCCAGCGGACGCTCGGATTGTTGTTGAGCCTTTCGGTGGGTCCCAAAGCATGGCTTACTATTTTAAGCAATTGGGACTCCAGGTTCATACGAACGACTTTATGAGCTTCAGCAATGCGATTGGCAAGGCTCTCGTAGAAAACAAGGCGGATAAATTGGACGATGACGATATTCGATTGCTTCTTTCTCCGAATCCAGACGAATCTCGGTACAATTTGATGCGGACGCTGTTTACGAATATATTCTTTCAGGAAAAAGACGCCTCTTTCATTGATGGAGTCCGAGGAAATGTAGAGCGGCTTGAATCGCCTTTAAAAAAGTCGCTGGCCCTTGCAGTAATGAATCGTGCGTTGACCAGAAAGGTGACAATGGGCCACTTCGCCCACACTCAGGCCCTTGCGTATGCGGCCAATCCCGAACGGGTCAAGCGAAATCGCAGCCTTGCTTGCCCAGTTCGCGACCTTTTTTTGGAATTGATTCCCAAGTACAATGCGGCTGTTTTCGACAATGGCGAGAACTGCACCAGCCAGCGTGGAGACGCCATTGAGTTCGTCGGTACCGTTGAAAACGCCGATGTTGTGTATTTCGATCCACCATACGGGAACAGCCATTCGGATTATCAGCAGTTTTATCACCTTCTAGAAACATACACCGAGTACTGGAAGGATAAATTATTTGTCAACGGAGTAAAACGATACGAGCCGCAGAGAAAAACCTCTTTTGCCCAAAAAAGCACGATTGTCGGTGCGTTGGAAAGTCTGTTCGAAAAATCCGAACGGATACCATATTGGATACTTAGCTATAACGACAGGAGTTTTCCCAATATCGATACCCTTTGCAAAATGGTCGGGAAGCACCGGCAAGTGCGAATTGAACGGCGTCTTTACGAGGCAAGCAGGGGCGGCAAGGGAAGCGTTGCGGGAAGCAGCGAAATTCTCATCATAGGAGAGCGGAAATGAATACATTCGAATACTGGAAGAAACGGTTTGACAACAATGACCTCCTTGATTTCAGCCGCACGGAAGAGGGCCTTCTTTGGCTAAAATTGCGTTCAATAGCAAGAAAAGACTTGTTGTCCGATTTTTGTACATCTTTTGAATCTCAGGCTGTTCCACGCCTCTCTGTCGAGCATATTTGGGAAAGCATGGCATCCGCCGCAACATTTGGACCCGCTATCGACAGATTCTTGAAGGCATGCCAGATGCGGGAAAATGCCAAGATTGATGCTTCGCAGGAAACCATTCGTGCGAATCTTTACAAAATGTCGCATTTCCACTGGGGCGGTGGTTTTAGAAATTCGTTGGACAAGGCTATCGTTTCGCGATATGTTAAAACGGACGACATCATCCCGTTTGATCGTCTTGACGCGATTTGCGACGGCGAGCTGTTCGACATGTCTAGAGGATACCTGTTAAATAGTTGGTACAACTATTGGTCGTCCGTGTTGATCGAGAACATTTTTAGGCGGAACGCCGGTGTCCTTCCCGCCTACGGAAAAATCAAGAATGTCGATTTCTTTGTGGACGATTTCCCGTTTGATCTTAAAGTCACATACATCCCGAAGGAATATGCTGAGTTGGTGCGAAAGCGCCTTGGTATTGAAGAGCCGTTGAAGATTCTCAAGAAATTTGCTAAAGAGCGCAATATTCCATTTTCGGATGACGCTTCACCGGAACAAGTACGCTATGAGATTATCGAACGACTCAAGGATTCGAAATCCAAGGAAGCCTTATCCATTCTTTCCATTGTCAAGGCGATTTGGACAAAAACAGTGAGTGCCATAACGTCCAACAAACAAGCCCTTATCAAATGGCTTTACGAAAATCAGGGAGACATGCGTTTTGGTGCCGAGAACAGGATCTTTCTCGTTTTGATTGATATGGAGAACCCGGACGAGTCATGGAAACTGAAACGCAATGTGGATTTAATTTCGCCACTGGTCTCAAAATGGGTTTCGCACTTCAAGCGGGAAAAATGTAATGATCTTCTGACAAACTTCTCATACAAATCACAGTTGTACGAGACATACGCAGACATGATTTTTGCAGTCAAGAAATAGTCGCATTAACGGAGTTTTCCCATGCCTATTTACCACATATCATTTTTCCCCAATCTAACCTGCAGCCAGGTACGGACTTGGCATGCGCAACATCTGTGGAGATGAGCGCATAGTAACTGTTCATTAAGCATTTTTCAAACAATGGTTCAAGAACGGTCTTCAAATGCGTTTGACACAATCCGGTACCGCGGCAAGTGGTGGATTCCGGACGGCACAGAGAATCCCCGCAAGGTTTTCGGCGAACTGACCTTCGATGTCCGCGCTGGCGGTGTGCTTGATTTGGATGAAGCATTGACGGGCAAAATGGATAGAACCCCCGTCATTCACGGCCAAGGAACCAAAGGCGAACGCATCACGATTTTCAACGGGCTTACTGTTGGAATTCCTATGAATGCCAATTCAAGTGGTTTCTTCCAAAACGAAACCATCGACTTCTTCGATATGTGGGTCGGCAACCAATGGTTCAACAGTGAAGAAGACGTTCGCTTTATTTCGTATTCCTTCGGCATGCACAACATTGAGAATTGGGCTGATCAACATTGCTTTCCGATTTCGGAAACATTCAATGCAAAGCAAGTGACAGCTTCATACTCCGTCCCGGAGGCAATCCGTCTTTTCGAAGACGAACACTTTTGTATTGTCCTTGATTCTTTCTGGACTGGACTAGCAACATCAATGGGACAGCTTGAAACCTCTATCCAGCATTATCCTCGTATCGTTATCCGTTCAAAAGAAGGTTTGCTTCCATACTATGGGAAAGACGGTTCCATTTCCGAATGCGAATGGATGATCTTCGTTTTGATTGCATTGTTGATGGGAAATATCACTTGGAAGTTTGGGTTTGAGGGCGTCATTCAACAATTGAATTTTGAACAGGGAAATTACATTCCCGAAATCTCCGTTCGCCACTATTTTCAGCACGATTGGGGGAAGACCGATGCCTCGAAACGTCCAATTGCATGTGAACTTCTTTTCCCTTATGACTCATTTGAGGGACAATTGCCGGCGATTTCCGCCCACTTCGCCGAAGTTTTCCGCTTCAATGAAAATCCAATCGATATTGTTTATCGACTTCAATGTAGAAAGGGAACATTCTATCCGTCAACGCTTCCTGAGTTGCTTTTCGCCTTCGAAGAACTTGAAAAGAATCTGTTTCGCGATTTGAACAAATCGGCAGAAGACAAGGAGGAAGAACGCATTCGAGCTTTACGCGTAAAATTGACGCAGCATTGCTCAAAGAGTGAGAAGGAACTATTGTCCCAAAAATTGTCATTTATGGGACTTTCCTATGCACAACGATTCCGAATCGCATTTCAGGAAATGAAAGCAATCTATCCTGAACTTGGGACGGATTTATCCAAGCCTTTGATCAACTATTTCCGCGACTCAAGAAACGATTATGCCCATGCGGCAAAAACGACATCGAACGATCATACGCTTTATATCTATGCATCCCACTGGATGGCAGAGTTCATGACATTGATGATTTTGATGTGCTGCGGGCTTTCCACCGATAAAATTCGGGAGGTGTTTTTCCGTGAATTGGGACCAGACCACGGGAAGACCAAGCGTTTCTTCGATTACATTCGAAACAAGTTTTGTCCTTCCCTATGAAACCCAAAGGAATTTTCAGGAGGAGCAAGTGACATTGCGATTCTTAACTTCACATTCCATTGCGCAGTAGCCCAATCACAAGAATAGGAGCCGAAATGAACAAGGAAGATCTGAACATCGAGTACAAGCAGAGCTGGCGCGAGGAATATCTCAAGTGGGTTTGCGGATTCGCCAACGCCGATGGCGGTCAATTGCTGATTGGTGTAATGGACGACAAGAAAGGGAACGATCTTGTCGGCGTTCCCGATTGGAAATCGCTTCTTGAAACCATCCCGAACCAGATGCGCGACACGATGGGGATGATCGCTGATGTCAATCATGTGCGGAAGGAGGGGAAGGACTTGGTCGAAATAGTTGTCCCAGCATACCCCGTCCCGATTTCCTATCGTGGCATCTACTATGTTCGCCGAGGGGCGACGAACCAGCGGCTTTCCGGCCCCGGTCTCGAATCCTTCTTGCTCAAACGTCGCGGTCTTCACTGGGAGAACTTGCCATGCCCGCGACTGAAGTTGAAGGACATTTCGGCGCATGAGATCAAACGGTTCAAAGATCTCGCCATCGACAAGGGGCGGCTAGACGCATCGGTCAGGCGGGAAACAAAGGAAGAATTCATCACGAACCTTCATCTTGTCGGCAAGGAGGGTATCTCATACGCCGCCGCGCTCCTTTTCACGGAAAAGGCGGAGAAGTGGATTCCTGGCGCTTACGTCAAGGTCGGAAAATTCGGCGAGAACGAAGCCGACCTCCTCTATCATGACGATGTTCACGGGTCGTTGATCGAACAGGCTGAAAAGACGCTTGATCTGATCTACTTCAAGTACCTCAAAGCCAAAATCTGGTATGAGAATGGTGTGCAGCGTGTGGAGAAGTTCCCGTTCCCGCGCGAGGCATTGCGCGAGTTGATTCTCAACGCGCTTGTCCACAAGGACTACTCCAGCTTCATTCCCATCCAGATCAGCGTTTCGGATGACAAGCTCTATGTAGCGAACGTCGGGACGCTCCCTGAAGACTGGACGTTGGAAAAGCTGCTTGGGAAGCATTCGTCACGGCCTCACAACCCGACGATAGCGTCCTGCGTCTATCTGACCGGCATGATCGAGACATGGGGCCGCGGCATCCGCAAGGTCTTCGACGAGTGCGCCAGGCACGGCTGTCCACCACCCGTTTACGAAGTGAGCGCCGGCGATCCCGGCGACATCCAAGTGCGAATCGACGCCGCACCAGACGCGATGGTCAGCGAAGACGAACCAAATGTCGATAGGGTAACCAACGGGGATAATCAGGCAATAATGGACGGACGGCCCATAAAGCGGCCCATAAAGCGGCCTATAAAGCGGCCTATAAAAGATGCGCTTCTTGATGCGATAAAAGCGTCACCAGGAGTTTCGCGGCCGCAATTGATGACCATTCTCGGCAAAGGGCGGACGGTTGTGGGTGAAGCATTAGCTACCTTGCTGAAAGATGGTATAATCGAACACCGGGGTAGTCGCAAAACGGGCGGTTATTACGCCAATGATAAAATAAGATGAAAAATCGCGCCTACGCCGACCATGCCGCAACGACGCCTCTGCTTCCAGAAGCGTTGAAGTCGATGGTGCCTTGTCCGAATGACGGATTTGCCCTTCCTCCTCTCGCCGAGCAGAAGCGGATCGCCAAGCGGCTTGATGAAGTGTTGAAATTGGTCGAGGCGGGGCAGAGTGTTGCCGGGAGGGCTGCTGCATGATTCGGCGCATTTTCATCAGCAGCGTCCAGCGCGAGCTTGCGAAAGAGCGCAAGGCGATAGTTGATGCTGTCTTCAAAAACCCGCAACTTGCACGTTTCTTCTCCGCGTTCGCGTTTGAGTTCGACGTGCCGGCCGCCGACAAGCGCACGGACGAAGTCTATCTCGCTGAACTCGCTGTCAGCGACGTGTATGTCGGAATCATCGGAAACGAGTACGGCGGTCTCACGCCGGAAGGGATTTCCGCCACGGAAAGCGAATATGACGAAGCCACGCGGCTTGGCATTCCGCGCTTCATCTTCGTCAAAGGCACTTCCGACGAGAAACGCGACTCACGGGAGCTGGCTTTTCTCCGCAAGGTTTCGCCCGGCTTGATCCGCTTCCGTTTCAAAACTGTTCCCCAACTGCTTTCCGCCCTTACCGAGAGCCTTGACCGGCATCTTGCCGACAACAAGGTCGCCTATTCCGGCATTTCCTACGAGGAGGAGCCCGTGGGAAAATGGGAAGAGCTGGACGGGGACAAGATTCGCTGGTTCATCCGCACGGCACGTGAGAAGCGAGGATTCCCGTTCCCTGCGGACGCCCCTGTTGAAAAAGTCCTGAAGCACCTTCGGATGGTGACCGACGGGGTGCCCAACCGCGCGGCGATGCTGTGCTTTGGGAAAGACGCCCACCTCTACGCCACGTCGCCTGGGGTGAAGTGCGTGCTTTGGTACGGCAAGGAGCGCAGGAAGCCCGCCGGTTCCTACAAGTGGTTTGAGGGCAACTTGTTCGACATTTCCGACAAGGCGGTCGAGTTCATCAAGGAAAAGCTCGATTTGCGTATCGGCGGTCATACGCTGGGGGCGCAGTCGAATGACACGTTCGAGATCGACGAGCGAATCGTCACCGAAATGATCAACAACGGCATAGCGCACCGCGACTATGCCGTGTCGGCGACGGTGCAGGTGGAGTTGTTCAGGGACAGGCTGACCGTATTCAGTCCCGGGCCCATGCACAGGGACATGAAGTACGAACAGCTTGCGACGGAGCATCCGTCCTA
This sequence comes from Kiritimatiellia bacterium, assembly GCA_017962605.1. Classification (GTDB taxonomy): domain Bacteria; phylum Verrucomicrobiota; class Kiritimatiellia; order RFP12; family JAAYLN01; genus RGIG5952. The sequence continues at coordinate 52,932 of JAGCUY010000123.1, forward strand.
CGCGACGAATCCGATTATCGCACACGCGCTTTTCTACGTGAAGTATATCGAAGAACTTGGCTCCGGCACGGTTGACATGTTCGACATCTGCAAGGAGACGGGATTGCAACCGCCGGCATTCGACATCGATGCGCGCCACTTCACCGTTACGGTTTACCGTCCCGTATTTGACGAAAAGGGAAATCGTGTCTCTTCGGAAATCGATCAAAACGACACGGAAGTCAAGGTAAAAAGCGAAGAAGTCGGTCCAAAAGGCGCGGAAGTCGGTCCCAAAAGCACGGAAGTCAAGGTAAAAACCGAAGAAGTCGGTCCAAAAAACACGAAAGTCGGTCCAAAACCTGATTTTGAAGTTGTTATGAGGGCCTACCGAAAAGACTTCCGCATGACATGCGCAAGTGTTTGGGAGTGTTTGGCGGCAGACAGCACATTGTCGCGCAGATCAATAGCGTTTGAACTCAAGATTGCAGAAAGCAGCATTCAAAGTGCCATGAACGCATTGCAGGAAGTCGGTTTGTTAAAGCGGGAAGGATATGGCAAAGGGCGGCATTGGATTATAGAGGATTCTGTGCCATGAGAGGGGATGACAAACTCTATGTCGCAAACGTCGGGACGCTTCCCGAGGAATGGACTTTGGAAAGACTGCTTGGAAAACATTCTTCCCGTCCCCACAACCCGACAATAGCGTCTTGCGTCTATCTCACGGGCAAGGTCGAAACATGGGGTCGCGGCATCCGCAAGGTCTTTGACGAATGCGCCAGGCATGGCTGTCCTCCGCCAGTTTACGAAGTGAGCGCTGGCGCTCCCGGTGATATCCAGGTGCGAATCGACGCCGCACCGGATGCCATAGTGAGTGCACAAGGGGTGTTCAGCGTGGGAAATCATGAGGCTACTAGTGCGACAGTAAATGCGACAGTAAATGCGACAGTAAGTGATTTGATCTTTGATGCAAGAAAGAACAATCCCGGCATAAGGCGCCCAGGGCTTCTTCAGCTTCTTCCAATGGTCAAGCTGGGCACCCTTACCCGTAAACTGGCAGAACTTTCGGATCGCATAGAGTTCCGAGGTCCTCCAAAAACAGGCGGATATTACCCAATGCCCGTCTCGTGCCCACAGTCGCCAAGCTGAATGAAATCCTTAGCCCGTTTTGTAACCTCACGCCAACATCTGTGTAATCATTTTGTAAGGAGTTTGTAGAAAATGCCACTGAATGTCGATACTTTCCAATCCATAGCCAAATCGGCGCTCTTATCTTCGCGCGACATCGCCGTGCACGGCGAGGGGGAGCAGGCCACCGCTCGCCTCGGCAACTACTTCTTCAGCCAGAGCAAGGAAGTCAACGACGCCACCATGGCGGCGTTCAAGTCCGCCCTCGAGGCCAAATACGGCGTTTTCGGCACCCACGCCTTCGACACCGTCCTCGGCGCCCGGAGCCAGATGCACAAGTCCCTCCGCGCCTCGGATGTCACGGCCACCCTCTCCAAGCTGGAGACGGTCAAGCAGACCCGCTACAATAGCGAACTCGCCCGCCAGCTCGACACCAGCCCCAAGTGCCGCGAACTTTCCAAGGGCCTGCGCGCGCTCGTCCGCTCCGCCATTGCCGCCACGCCCCTCAGCGGCGACCTCAAGCGGTGCGAGACGCCCGCCGACCTCTCCCGCCTCGCGTCGGCCCGCATCGACGAGGCCATCAGCAACGCCAAGGACTTCGTCGCCCAGAAAAAGGCGGTCAACCCCAAATACAACGTCGATACCGACACCCATGTCCTCGGCGACCGCGTGGAGACCGAGACCGAGGCCGGCGCCACCGCCCCCACCGGGCTGCGCCGCCTCAAGGCGTCCTTCAAGGGAAGCGAGACGTCAATCGAGGACAGGATCAAGAAGGGCTTCCTTGGCGCGGGGATGCGCGTCAACCGCTCCGCCACCAACCCCGTCATCCTCGAAAAGCTGAAGACGAACGGCGTTGAGCCGGGCTTCATCTACCGCAACGACTGGTCCACGGACGACACGCGCGGCTTCATGGCGGACGTCAATTCCGCCTCCAGCGAAGCCGCGATGAACGCCCTGAAGAAAGACAACCAGGCCCTTGCCGAGAAGTGCGAGGGGAAGAGCCTGCGCGAGCAGGTCCTGCTCGCCGGACGCGCCCACCCGGCCGGGATGGCGGCCGCCGCCGAGCTGATGATCCAGGAAGCCGTCAAGCTGGTGCAGGAGGCGTCGCGCCAGCACAAGCAGATAGGCGAAATGGAAGGCGCCCCCGACTGCGTGAAGTCGTTGGCCAGGGCCATCAAAACCAACTTCCCGAACCCGAACGACCTCGCCCTTCTCGCGAAGATGGAGAACACGCCCGGGACGAAGCAGGTCCTCAACGAGTGCAAGAAGGAGCTCTTCGTGGACATCCGCGACGCGGTGATGGGCAACGGCCCCAAGAACGCAGACGGCAGCGACAACGCCATCTTCAAGCGCTCGCCGGTCTTCAAGCACTTCAGCGACCGCGCCATCGTGAAGCTCGACTACAACGAGAGCACGAAGTTCTCCAGCGGCGACACCGCCAGCGCCGGCACCTTCATGCGCCCGGAGCGCGTGATCCTCGGCCGCAAGATGGGGCAGCTCTACCGCTTCACCTCGCGCCAGTCGGCCGACAAGATCTCGGCGGGCGCCGTAACCGAGGCCCTCGCCAACGACCTCACGCGCCTCGCGGGCGTGCCGTCGCAGGAGCTCGAGATCGTGCGCGGCCAATACTCCGACGGCCACCCGAAAATCATGCTCGCCGCCAAGTTCGCCGAAGGCTACAAGGACCTGGAGGCCGGCATGCTCAAGGACGGCCGCGTCGTGAAGCCCGAGGGCGCGCCTAAGGACCTCCAGATGGAGGGCCTCGGCAAGTACAAGGCCTTCTTCCTCCTCACCGCCGACCGCGATGGCGTCGGCAAGCGCGGACAGAACAAGGGCTTCATCGGCGGCAAGTTCTTCGCCATCGACCCCGGCCACTCGCTCGAGGGCAACGGCAAGTACCTCAAGATCTCCGACGACCTCTCCTTCAAGGACACCTACGGCAAGAGCAGCAAGCCGCGCTTCAACAACTTCTCCGTCTTCGACGACGACACGTTCTTCTCAAAGCTGGAGGGCGTCGTCAACCTCCGCCAGCGCGCCGAAGCCGGCGAATTCAAGAAGGTCTTCGACGACTACCGCGCCGCCTTCAACCCGGAAGAGCCGGGCATCTCCGACGCCGAGAAGGCGCTGAGGAAGAATATCTGCGAAGACATCGGCAAGAAGGAGACGGAGTTCAACGAGTCGCTCAAGAAGATTCTCGACGTCTCCGCGAACAACCTCGCCCTCTACGACGACCTCGCGGATGACGGCCCCGCAATCCAGCAGGGCGCGATCGAGACCGTCGCCAACCTCGAGAAGCTCACCTCCCCCACCACCTGGGTCAGCAAGAAGGGCCAGGTCGCCCTGAACCACCTGGA
>JAGCUY010000124.1 GCA_017962605.1 Kiritimatiellia bacterium
CCCTGCGCTGGCGCAGTCTGAAGGACTGCGCCGACAGGACGGGGAGCCGCCTGTTGTGGCGCCGCAGGTGCTGCTGCCGCCGCTTGTCGCTTGTCGCTTGTCGCCTGTCGTGCTGCCGCCGGTGCCGCTGCTTGTCGCCTGTCGCTTGTCGCCTGTCGCGTCGGCTCTTGCCGTGGCGCGGGCGCCTCTGTCGCCACCGTCGGCTCGCCTGCGGCCAGTTGCTTGATCACCTGGTCAAGCGTTACGGTCGTCGCGGCGCGGCAGGCGCGCAGGAACACCGTCTCGAAGATGGTGCGCCGCGACAGCGCGTAGCGGATGCGGTTCTCCAGGTCTGCGAAGAGCTCGGCCACTCGCAGCACCCGCGCCGTGTCGGCGAGGCGTGTCTGCTCGTCGAGGCTCTTCAGCTGCTCCGGGGTAACGTCGAGGAGCGGCAGGGCCGCGTCGCCAAGCTGCTGGCGCACGATGATGTTGCGGTAGTGTTCAAGCAGCTCCACCACGAGGCGGCGCAGGTCCTTGCCGCCCTGGTCGAGGGTGTCGATGATCTTCAGCCCTGCGGCCATGTCGCCCTTGAGGGTGGCGGTGGCGAGGTCGGCCAGCTGCTGGCGCGGCACGAGGCCGAACACCGAAACCACGTCGGCCTCCGTCACGTCGTCTCCCTTGAAGGAGATCAGCTGGTCGAGGGCCGAGAGTGCGTCGCGCATGCCGCCTTCCGCGCCGCGCGCGACTGCGAGGAGCGCGTCTTCGCTGGCCTTCACGCCTTCGCTCTGGCAGATTTTCGCCAGGTTCTTCACGATGAGGGCCGTCGAGATGCGGCGCAGGTCGAAGCGCTGGCAGCGCGAGACGATGGTGGAGGGGAGCTTGTCGAACTCCGTCGTGGCGAAGATGAACTTCACATGGGGCGGCGGCTCCTCAAGCGTCTTGAGAAGGGCGTTGAATGCGCCCGTCGAGAGCATGTGGACTTCGTCGATGATGAAGACCTTGTAGCGCGACGACGCCGGGGCGAACTGAACTGCTTCGCGCAGGTCGCGGACATAGTCCACGCCGGTGTTCGAGGCGGCGTCCATCTCGATGACGTCGAGCGAGGTGCCGGCCATGATCTCGCGGCAGTTGTCGCACTTGTCGCAGGGATGCGTGGTGGCGTCGGGCGAGGCGGAGCAGTTGAGCGCCTTGGCGAAGATGCGGGAGAGTGTGGTCTTGCCTATGCCGCGCGGCCCCACGAAGAGGTAGGCGTGGGCGATGCGCTTCGACTCGATGGCGTTGGAGAGCGTCTGGGTGACGTGCTCCTGGCCGAGGACGTCGGCGAATTGCTGCGGCCGCCATTTGCGGGCTAGGACTTCGTAGGCCATGGTAAATGTGGGGAACGGGTAACGGGGAATGGGGAACGGGGAAATGCTTACTTGGTCGAAGGCGGCGTTTGCGCCGCCTTCGACCAGGAGTCCTTCAGGGTTACGGTTCGGTTGAGGACGGGTGCGCCGGGCGCGGAGTCGCTGGTGTCCGCCGCGAAGTAGCCCAGGCGCTCCAGCTGGATGCGGTCGCCGGGGGCGAGCGCCGCGACCGACGGCTCGCAGAGGGCCGTCGTCTCGCGGAGGGAGTCAGGATTGAGGAATTCCGTGAAGGGCTTCGTCTCGTCGGCTTCGGGGTCGGGAACTGTGAAGAGGCGGTCGTAGAGGCGCGCCTTGACTGGGACTGCGTGCTTTGCCGAAACCCAGTGGATCGTGCCCTTGACCTTGCGGCCGTCGGGGGCGTTGCCGCCGCGCGAGGCGGGGTCCCAGGTGCCGTGGACTGCCGTTATGTTGCCGTCGGCGTCCTTCTCCACACTCGTGCAAGTGAAGAGGCAGGCGTAGCGCAGGCGCACTTCGCGGCCGGGGGCGAGGCGGAAGAACTTTGGCGGAGGCGTCTCCATGAAGTCGTCGCGCTCGATCCAGAGTTCGCGCGAGAAGGGCACCGGGCGCGTTCCGGCGGCCTCGTCCTCGGGGTTGTTCACCGCGTCGAAGGAGTCTTCCGCGTCCTCGGGGAAGTTGTCGATGATGACCTTGAGGGGGTTGAGGACGCCCATGCGGCGCAGCGCCGTGCGGTTGAGGGTGTCGCGGACGCACGACTCCAGCAGGGATAGTTCCGTGGCGCTCTTGTATTTCGAGACGCCGATCTTCTCGCAGAAGTCGCGGATGGACTCCGCCGGGTAGCCGCGGCGGCGGAGGCCGGAGATGGTGGGCATGCGCGGGTCGTCCCAGCCGGAGACGCGCCCTTCCTGCACGAGCTGGAGCAGCTTGCGCTTGGACATCACCGTGTAGTCGAGGGAGAGGCGCGCGAACTCGCGCTGCTGCGGCCGCACTATCGCGTCGCCGCGCTTCACGAGGAGTCCGCATTCGGCCATGCGGTCAATCACCCAGTCGTAGAGCGGGCGGTGGACTTCGAACTCCAGCGTGCAGAGGGAGTGGGTCACGCCTTCGCGTGCGTCCTCAAAGGGGTGCGCGAAATCGTACATCGGGTAGATGCGCCACTTGGAGCCGGTGCGGTAGTGGGGCTCTTCCATGATGCGGTAGATGACCGGATCGCGGAAGTGGATGTTCGGCGAGGCCATGTCGATTTTGGCGCGGAGGCAGCAGGAGCCTTCCGCGAATGCGCCGAGGCGCATCTGCTCGAAGAGGGCGAGGTTCTCATCCGGCGTGCGGCTGCGGTAGGGGGAGGGGGTGCCCGGCTCGGTCGGGATGCCGCGGTATTTCTTCCACTCTTCCTGGGAGAGGTCGCATACGTATGCCTGGCCGCGCTTTATCAGCTCGCAGGCGAAGGCGTGGAGTTCGTCGAAGAGGTCAGAGGCGTAGAAGAAGCCGTCACCCCAGTCGAAGCCAAGCCAGCGCACGTCCTCCTTGATGGAACGGACGTAGTCTTCATCCTCCTTGGAGGGGTTGGTGTCGTCCATGCGGAGGTGGCACTCGCCGCCGAATTCTGCGGCCATTCCGAAGTCGATGCAGATTGCCTTCGCGTGGCCGATGTGGAGGTAGCCATTCGGTTCCGGCGGGAAGCGCGTTACTACGGCGCCGCCGTTGAGGCCGCGACTTACGTCGCCCTCGATGAACTGCCAAATGAAGTGCCCGCGCGTTTCCGCAGCTTCCGCGCCCGTCGTGTTTCCGGCGCTTTTTGCGATGTCTTCCATTTTTCGCCCTTTAGAAAGTAGGTTGGTATATTATACACTTGCGCCGCCGAATTGCAACCCGCGCGCATTTGGTGTATCATTGTATGCGATATGAGTATTTACGAAGACGTGTTGCAGAATCCTGAGAAATTCTGCCTAAACATCGACACCCTCGGCGAGTGCAAGATCCCCTCTCCGGTGAGAAACCCCGTGTTCGTGGAGGAGGGGGCGCGAATCTACATCGACTACGATGTGGCGCGGCAGAAGGGCCACCTTGCGCGCGGCGTGGAGCCCGCCTCCTTCGAGAAGGCCGGGCCGCATCGCATGATTTTCCACGACCCCGCCTGGAGCCGCGCCGCCATCCTCACTGCCGGCGGACTCTGCCCGGGCCTCAACCACGTCATCAAGGGCCTCGTCGAAATCCTCACGCTTGACTACGGGATCAAGACGATCTACGGAATCCGCTACGGCTACCGCGGCCTTGTCTCCGAACACAACCTCACCCCGCTGATGCTCGACAACGACGTGGTCGATACCGTCCACACCCTCGGCGGGACGATCCTCGGCTCCTCGCGCGGCCAGCAGGACACTATGAAGATCGTCGATACCCTTGAGCGGATGAACATCAACATCCTCTTCTGCATCGGCGGCGACGGCAGCCTACGCGCGGCGCGCGACATCGCCGAGGCCTGCAAGGACCGGCGGCTGGCCGTATCCGTCGTCGGCGTGCCGAAGACGATCGACAACGACCTGAACTTCGTCGGGCGCTCCTTCGGCTTCGAAACGGCCGTGGCGGAGACGTCGCGGATAATCCAGGCGGCGCACATCGAGGCGAAGGGCACGGTCAACGGCATCGGCCTCGTGAAGCTCATGGGCCGCGACTCCGGATTCATCACCGCCTACGCCGCCGTGGCGAACCCTATCGTGAACTTCTGCCTCGTGCCCGAGCAGCCCTTCGTGCTGGATGGCGAGCACGGCCTTCTCACGGCTCTGGAGCGCCGCTTCAAGTCGAAGAACCACGCCGTCATCCTCGTCGCCGAGGGCGCGGGCCAGGACTTGATAGAAGGTGAGCCGGTGCGGTGCGACGCCTCCGGCAACATCCTCAAGAAGGATATCGGCGAGTTCCTGCGCGACAAGATCACGGCGCACTTCAAGGCCATCGGCGTGGAGACTTCGGTCAAGTACTTTGACCCCAGCTACACGATCCGCAGCATCCCGGCGGTCGGCGCGGATGCGATTCGCTGCTACATGCTTGCGCGCGCGGCGGTCCACGCGGCGATGGCCGGCAGGACCAACTGCGTGGTCGGCGACATCAACCGCTCCGAATCCTACACCCTGGTCCCGATAGCCCTTGCGGCGTCGGAGCGCCAGAAGCTCAACCTCAACGGCGACCTCTGGCGCACTGTCCTCGACACCACCAGCCAGAACTTCTACTTCAACCCCTCCTCCTTCTCCAAGCGCATTGACGCCCGCAACCTCTGACGCCCTCCACCCCCCGCCTTGCCGCTAAAGGTTGCGGGAAGTGCGGGGAAATGCGATACTTGAAGGCGAGGAATGACCATGGAAGGAATAAAACTGAATGACGGTGTCGTGATTCCGCAGGTCGGGTTCGGCACATTTAAAATCCAGCCGAATGGCGAGACGGAGAAGGCGGTCGCCTACGCGCTGTCCTGCGGGTGTCGCCATATCGACACCGCGGCCGGCTATTTCAACGAGGCCGATGTCGGCAGGGCCGTCCGCAATAGCGGCCTCCGGCGCGAGGATGTCTTCGTCACCTCCAAGATCTGGCTTCAGGACCACGGCTACGAGGCGGCCAGGAAGGGCATAGACGCCACTCTCGCAAAGCTCGGCTTCGACTACATCGACCTCTATCTCATCCACCACCCCTACGGCGATGTGCCCGGCGCGTGGAGGGCCTTCGAGGAGGCCAAGGCCGCCGGCAAGATCCGCTCCATCGGCGTGAGCAACATGTCGGTCAAGATCTGGCAGAGTTTCGTTCCGCAGTTCGACACCATCCCCAGCGTGAACCAGATCGAGTGCCACCCCTACCAGCAGCAGCGGGCAATCCGCGCCATTATGGCCGAGGCCGGCACCGCGCTTGAGGCGTGGGCGCCGCTGGGGCAGGGGAACCCCTCCCTCCACTCCGAGCCGCTGCTCCTCGACCTCGCCGCGAAATACGGCAAGAACGTCGGCCAGGTCATCCTCCGCTTCGAAGTCCAGGAGGGGGCGATCGTCTTCCCGAAATCCACCAACCCCGAGCGCATCAAGGGCAACCTCGAGGTCTTCGACTTCGCCCTCACGGCCGACGAGATGACCGCGATCCGCGCGCTCGACAAGGGCGTCGGCCACCACGACCCCGACAAGCCCGGCGTCGCCGAACGCCTCCTTTCCAAGTGCCGTGTCCACGACTGAATTTAAAAAATGAACACCATCCTCATAGGCGCCCAGTGGGGCGATGAAGGCAAGGGCAAGATCGTCGATGTCCTGACCGCGCAGGCCGATGTCATTGTCCGCTACCAGGGCGGCTCCAACGCCGGCCACACCGTTATCGCGGAGGGGAAGCGGCGCGTCCTGCGCCTGGTGCCCTCTGGCATCCTTCACGAGGGCAAGGTCTGCCTAATCGGCAACGGCGTGGTGATGAACCCTCTCGACCTCGCCGAGGAAATCGCGGCCCTGCGCCAGACTGGCGTGGAGTGCCGCGGCCGCCTCTTCATCGCCTCGCGCTCTCACATGGTGATGCTCTGGCACCGCGCCCTCGACATGGCCGACGAGGCCGTCCGCTCCAAGGGCTCCAAGATCGGCACCACCGGCCGCGGCATCGGCCCCGCCTACGCCGCCAAGGTTTCCCGCGTCGGCCTCCGCTGCGGCGACATGCTCGCCCCTGACTTCATCGACCGCGTCCGCGCCGGCGTCGCCGAGACTAACCATGTCCTCCGCTCCATGCCGCTCGACGGCTTCACCCTCGCCGTCCCAGGCTGCACCGTGCGCGACAACCAGCTTGACGCCGACGAGTTCGCCGCCATCTACGAGGGCGTCCGCGACAAGCTCGCCCCATTCGTCATCGACACCATCCCCTATCTCCGCAAGGCGCAGGAGGAGGGCAAGAACATCCTTCTCGAGGGCGCGCAGGGCACGATGCTCGACATCGACTTCGGCACCTACCCCTTCGTCACCTCCTCCAACCCCACCGCCGGCGGCGCGTGCGTCGGCTCTGGCATCCCGCCCCGCGCCATCGACCGCGTCTTCGGCTGCATCAAGGCATACACGACCCGCGTCGGCGAAGGCCCGTTCCCGACCGAGCTCTTCGACGACGACGGCAAGGCGCTTGCCGAGCGCGGCCACGAGTTCGGCGCCGTCACCGGCCGCCCGCGCCGCTGCGGCTGGTTCGACTCCGTCGTCGCCCGCTACGCCCGCCAGATCAACGGCATCGACTACTGGGCGCTCACCAAGCTCGATGTCCTCGACGACTTCGACGAGGTGAAGATCTGCACCGCCTACGAACTCGACGGAAAGGTCGTCGAGGACATGCCGCCGTCGGCCGCCGAGCTGGCGCGCTGCAAGCCGATCTACGAGACGATGCCCGGATGGAAGGAAAAAACCTCGGACATCACCGACATCGCGCAGCTGCCGCCGAAGGCGCGCGCCTATGTTGATCGCCTCATAGAGGTCTCGGGCGCGAAGCTTGGGATTCTCTCAATCGGCCCCGCCCGCGAATCCACGATTATTCTGCATCATATCTGCAGGAACGAGGCGCGCGCGAACTTCTCGGCGCTGACTTCCTGATGGCCGTCGTCTGTGGCTGCGGCGTCGTCTGCGGCCGCGCCATTGTCCGCCGCGCCTGATGGCGCCGCTGGCTTCGCAGCCTTCCGCATCCGCGCGAGCAGCGCCTCGATGCCGTCGCCGTTGGCGGCCGACACCGCCACGGCCTTGCGCCGCGCCGCCTTCTCGAGTTTTGCGCGGCCTTCTTCGGCGCCGGGCAAATCCATCTTGTTTGCGATGAGCAGCGTCGGACGCTTCGCCATTTCCTTGTCGTAGAGCCTGATTTCCGAACGCAGGGCGCGCCAGTCTGCGGCGGGGTCGCGTCCGTCCACGCCGGCGCAGTCGATTACATACGCCAGCACCGTGGCGCGCGAGATGTGCTTCAAAAAGTCTGAGCCAAGGCCGACGCCCTCGTGCGCGCCGCCGATGATTCCGGGGATGTCGGCCACGCGCAGTGTCGCGCCGTCCTTGAACACCACCGTCCCGATGATGGGGTTGAGGGTGGTGAAGGGGTATGCGCCGACCTTGGGGCGCGCGCCGCTGATGGCCGTCAGCAGCGACGACTTCCCTGCATTTGGGAAGCCGACGAGGCCGATCTCCGCGATCACCTTGAGCTCGAAGCGGTAGCGGAACTCCTCGCCGTCCGCGCCGGGGATGAAGCGCGTGGGCGCCTGGTTCGTGGCGCTCTTGAAGTGGACGTTCCCCCAGCCGCCGCGCCCGCCTTTGGCGATGATGGCGCGCTGGCCGTCCTCGACGATGTCGAACACCACCTCGCCGGTGGCCTCGTCGGTTACGACCGTGCCGCACGGGACGGGCACCTCGAGGTCGCGGCCGTTGCGGCCGTGCATCTGCTGGCCGCGCCCGGGGCCGCCGTTGCCCGCGACGAGCCTCGGGTTGTAGAAGATGGACTCCAGCGAATCCTCGTGGCGCGAGCCGACGAGGACGACATCGCCGCCGCGGCCGCCGTCGCCGCCGTCGGGGCCGCCGAACTCCACATGGGCCTCGCGCCGGAAACTGGCCGAGCCGTCGCCCCCGCGCCCTGCGCGGACGTAGGCCGACACGCTGTCTATGAAATGCCGTTCCTTCATCTTCCTAAAAAAATTGCCGGAGGCGCGCGGCGCCTCCGGCTTTCCAACCAAGCGGCGCAGGCCGCTATGCGTCCGCCTTGACGGCGACCACGGTGCCTTCCTTCTGGAATTCGACCGTGCCGTCCTTGAGGGCGAAGAGCGTGTAGTCGCGGCCCTTCCCGACGTTCTCGCCGGGGTGGAACTTCGTCCCGCGCTGGCGCACGAGAATCGATCCCGCCGAAACCTTCTGGCCGGCGTAGCGCTTAACCCCAAGGCGTTTCGGGGTGCTGTCGCGGCCGTTAGTCTTATGTGAAGATCCTGCCATTTTTATGTTCCTCCCTTGTTAGGCGATGGCCTTGACCTCGACCTTGGTGAGCTTCTGGCGGTGGCCGACCTTGCGGGCGTAGCCTTTCCTCCGACGCTTCTTGAAGTTCACGACCTTCTCCGCGAGGGCGTCGCCGAGGATCGCGAGCGTGACCTTGGCGCCCTCTACGTAGGGCGTCCCGACCTTGAGGGACGTGCCGTCCGACACCGCCAGAACTGACGCGAGTTCGACTTCCCCCTCGCCTTCCAGACGCTCGACCTCGAGCTTCTGGCCGACCGTTACGCGGTATTGCTTGCCGCCGGTCTCGATGACTGCGTATGCTTCCATTTTTCTGCTTTCCAATTGAACGCCTGCCATTTTCGCGGGAGAACGACTGGCAAGGCAACCAGTAAATTGAGCAACCATTATACTATATCCCGCCATGAAAAGTCAAATTTCCCCGTTTATGCTATAATTATAACTGAAATAATTTTCAATAAATTCTAAAAATGCATCCCTTCAGGACACACAACTGCGGCGAACTTCGCGCCGCGGACGCCGGCAGGACCGTTCGCCTCGCCGGCTGGGTTTTCCACAAACGCGACCACGGCGGCATCCTCTTCATCGACCTCCGCGACCACTACGGGCGCACCCAGGTCGTTATCCACCCTTCGCGCGCCTTCTTCAACGCCTGCACCGAGACTAAGCTCGAGAGCGTGATCATCGTCACCGGCCAGGTCGTGAAGCGCGAGGACGCCATGGTCAACCATGACATCCCCACCGGCGAAATCGAACTCGTCGCCGACGAGGTCGCCTTCGAGTCGCCCGCCGAGACGACGCCCATCTACCTCGCCGGCGAGGCCGACGAGGTCGGCCCAGAGGACCTCCGCCTCAAGTACCGCTACCTCGACCTCCGCCGCGAGTCGCTGCACCGCAACATCGTCCTGCGCTCCCAGGTCATCGCCTTCCTCCGCCAGCGCATGACGGAGCTCGGCTTCAACGAATACCAGACGCCGATCCTCACCTCGTCGTCGCCCGAAGGCGCGCGCGACTTCCTCGTGCCATCCCGCCTCCATCCCGGTAAGTTCTACGCACTCCCGCAGGCGCCGCAGCAGTTCAAGCAGCTGCTCATGATCGCCGGCTTCGACCGCTACTTCCAGATCGCCCCCTGCTTCCGCGACGAGGACAGCCGCGCCGACCGCTCCCCCGGCGAGTTCTACCAGCTCGACATCGAGATGTCCTTCGCCACGCAGGACGATGTCTTCGCCGTGGTCGAGGATGTCCTTCTCGCAACCTTCAAGAAGTTCGGCCACAAGAAGCTCGACGACGGCCCGTTCCCGCGCATCCCCTATCTGGAGGCGATGGACAAATACGGTTCCGACAAGCCCGACCTCCGCAACCCGCTCTTCATGATCGACCTCAACGACCTCTTCAAGGAGAGCGCGTTCAAGGCTTTCGCGGCGACCGTCGCCAAGGGCGGCCTAGTAAAGGGCCTGCGCGTTCCCGGCGTCGTCGGCGTCCAGCCGCGCAGCTGGTATGACAAGCTCGAGGCTTTCGCCAAGGAGAACGGCGCAAAGGGTCTTGGCTATGTTACCTGGCCCAAGGAAGGCGGCGCCCTCAAGGGGCCGATCGCCAAGTTCATGACCGACGCCGAGATCGAGGCCCTCAAGGCGCAGTCCGGCCTGGAACCCGGCGACGCCCTCTTCTTCATCGCCGACGCCAAGGACGCCGCCAACAAGCTCGGCGGTCTCGTCCGCACCGAGATCGCCAACGGCCTTGGGCTGATCGACAAGGACGCCTTCAAGTTCTGCTGGATCGTCGATTTCCCGATGTTCGAAACCGACCCCGAGACTGGCGCCGTCTGCTTCAGCCACAACCCCTTCTCCATGCCGCAGGGCGGGATGAAGGCCCTGCTGGAGAAGGACCCGCTCGAAGTGCTGGCCTACCAGTACGATGTCGTCTGCAACGGCATCGAGCTCTCCTCTGGCGCGGTGCGCAACCACCAGCCGGACATCATGGTCAAGGCTTTCGAGATCGCGGGCTACGACCGCTCGGTCGTCGAGGGCAAGTTCCCGGCGCTCTTCAACGCCTTCCGCTACGGCGCGCCGCCGCACGCGGGCGTCGCGCCCGGCGTTGACCGCATGGTCATGCTGCTGGCCGACGCGGAGAACATCCGCGAGATCATCGCCTTCCCGATGAACCAGCGCGCCGAAGACCTGATGATGAACGCCCCGCAGGAGGTCACGGAGAAGCAGCTCCGCGAAGTCCACATCAAGTGCCGCGCTCAAAATGTCGCCCCCGGCACCAATAGTTAGTGTGCAATTGTGAAAATGTGAAAACAACCAACAGCCAGTATAATGTGGAAATGTGAAATTGTGAAAACAACCAACAGCCAACAACCAATGATATAAGCATTTCCACACTTCCACACTTCCACACTTCCACATTTCCACACTTTCACATTTCCACATTTCCACATTTTCACATTCCCCCATTCCCCATTCCCCGTTCCCCGTTCCCTCATTACCCATGTTCCCCATCGAGACAATCCGCCACAGCGCGGCGCACATCATGGCGGCGGCCGTCCGCCGCCTCTACCCCGACGCCAAGTTCGACATCGGCCCCTCCACCGCCGAGGGCTTCTACTACGACTTCGACCTTGAGCACCGCCTCTCCAAGGAGGACTTCCCCGCCATCGAGGCCGAGATGCGCAAGATCATCGCGTCAAATGTTCCCTTTGAGCGCGTCGAAGTCTCGCGCGACGAGGCCAAGGCCCTCTTCGCGGCTCAGCCCTACAAGCTCGAGCGCCTGGCCGACATCGCCGAGGGCGACACCATCACCATCTACCGCAACGGCGACTTCACCGACCTCTGCCGCGGCCCGCATGTGGCGGCCACGGGCGATGTCGGCGCCATCCGCCTCACCTCGCTCGCCGGTTCCTACTACCGCGGCGACGAGAAGAACAAGATGCTCCAGCGCATCTACGGCATGGCCGCCGCCACCCAGGCGGAGCTCGACGAAATCGTCGCCCGCGAGGAGGAGGCGAAGAAGCGCGACCACCGCGTCCTTGGCGTGGAGCTCGACCTCTTCCACCTCGACCCCGAGGACCCCGGCCAGATATTCTGGCACCCGAAAGGCTGGACGATCTACATCACCCTCCAGGACTACATCCGCGAGAAGATCCGCAAGGACGGCTACCAGGAAGTGAACACCCCGGCCATCATGCCGCGCAGCCTCTGGGAGCGCAGCGGCCACTGGGATCACTACCAGAAGAACATGTTCGTAACCGAGAGCGAGGACCGCGTCTTCGCCGTCAAGCCCATGAACTGCCCCGGTGCGCTCGAGATCTTCAACAGCCGCCTCCGCAGCTACAAGGACCTGCCGCTCCGCCTCGCCGAGTTCGGCCACTGCGCCCGCAACGAACCCAGCGGCTCGCTGCACGGCATCATGCGCGTCCGCGGCTTCGTGCAGGACGACGCCCACATCCTCTGCACCGAGGAGCAGATCGAGGAGGAGGTCGCCAAGTTCTGCCGCCTCCTCAAGGATGTTTACAGCGACTTCGGCTTCGACAAGAACCTCACCGTCAAGCTCTCCACCATGCCTGACGACCATGTCGGCGACGAGGCCACCTGGCAGCACGCCGAGGAGGCGCTCGCCCAGGCATGCAAGGCCGTTGGCATGGACTACGAGATCCAGCCCGGCGAAGGCGCCTTCTACGGCCCGAAGCTCGAGTTCACACTCATCGACGCCCTCGGGCGGCCCTGGCAGTGCGGCACCATCCAGCTCGACTACCAGCTGCCGAGCGCCGAGCGCCTCAACGCGCAATACATCGGCGCCGACAACCAGAAGCACCACCCCGTGATGCTCCACCGCGCCGTGCTGGGCTCGCTGGAGCGCTTCCTGGGCATCCTCATCGAGCACTACGCCGGGGCCTTCCCGGTTTGGCTGGCGCCCGTCCAGGCGCGCGTCCTCCCGCTCAACGACAAGCTCGCCGCCTACGCGGCCCAGGTCTGCGCCACGCTGCGCGAGGCCGGCTTCCGCGCCGAGGTCGATGGCGAGAACGACAAGCTCGGCGCCAAGATCCGCCGCGCGCAGGTCGAGAAAATCCCCTATATGCTAGTCGTCGGCGGCCGCGAGGCCGAAGCCGGCGCAGTCTCGGTTCGCAGTCGCGAAAAGGGCGACCAGGGCACCATGCCCCTGGCCGAATTCCTTGAAAAAATCCGCATGGAAGCCAAGGCGTAATCTTGCGCCAAACACCGGAGGTGAGCCATCGGCTCCTTCATTAGAACGAACCAGAAAATCCGAGTCCCGTCCGTCAAGGTAATAGGACCTACCGGGGAACTGCTCGGAATCATGCAGACGAGGGAAGCGCTTTACATCGCGCAGAGGCAGGGCCTCGACCTCGTCGAAATGCAGCCCAACGCGGAGCCGCCCGTTTGCCGCATCATGGACTACGGCAAATACCGCTACGACGAGGGCATGAAGAAGAAGGCCGCGCGCAAGCAGCAGCAGCGGCAGGTGGTGAAGGAAATCAAGTTCCACGCGAACGTGGACCGTCACGACCTGGAGACGAAGCTGAAGCAGATGCGTGCCTTCATAGCCGATGGCAACAAGGTGAAGCTTACGCTGGCCTACCGTGGCCGCGAGAACGCGCACAAGGATCTGGGCATCGAGGTGATGCAGCAGGTGGTGCAGGAGATGGCCGACGTGGCCATCTGCGAGCAGCAGCCCAAGGTGCTTGGGCGCCTGCTAGGCTGCCTGCTGGCGCCCAAGCCGACCAAGGGCAAGGCTCCTAAGAAGCCGCAGCCCGGCGCCGAGGGCGCACAGCCCCCGCCGCCCGCCGCTCCCGCTCCCTAACGGCCCAACTTACATTCCATCCATCCAGTCCCGCGCCATCCCTGGCGCGGGCCTCCTCGTTCTGTGCTGCGCCATTCTTGGCGCAGTTCTGTCCTGTCCGTTCCCCGTTCCCCGGTCCCCGTTCCCCGTTCCCCGTTCCCCCCCTTGCTGTTGTCCGCTTGTTGTCCTTCGCCGTCCAGCCCCGCGCCATCCCTGGCGCAGTTTCCCCTTGCTGTTGTCCGCTTGTTGTCCCTTCGTCCCGCGCTGCGTCATTCTTGGCGCGGTTCTCCTGTCCTGATTCGCGGGCTCTGCCCCGCGTATCTCGGGGCCCTGGGGCTTCAGCCCCAGCCTCCAGTGCCAACTTGCTGGCAGGCCCTTGCGGCCTGCCAGTCGGTGCTGCGCCTAAG
>JAGCUY010000125.1 GCA_017962605.1 Kiritimatiellia bacterium
GCCCTCGCAAGCCGCGCCGTCACCGCCCCGCCCGCCGCCGCAGCGGCCATTGCCGCCGGCGCGCCGCTGATCGTCGTCGATGCCGCGCGCCAGCGCCTCGTCCTCTGGGAAGGCAACTCCGCCCGCCTCATCGCCTCCGTCTCCACCGCCACAGCCGGCCTTGGCCCCGCCGAAGGCTCGGGCCGCACCCCTACTGGCTGGCACCGCGTCGCCGAGTGGATTGGCGACGGCGCACCCGCCGGCCAGGTGTTCGTCTCGCGCGTGGCCACCTCCGATGTCGTGCCACCATCGGGCTGGCGCGACGACTCCGCAAGCGACCTCGTCCTCACGCGCATCCTCTGGCTGGAAGGCCTTGAGCCAGGGGTGAACGCAGGCCCCGGCATCGACAGCCACGAACGCTTCATCTACCTCCACGGCACAAGCCAGGAGCATCTCCTCGGCACCCCCGCATCGCACGGCTGCATCCGCCTCTCCAACCGCGATGTCATCACCCTCTTCAACCTCACCCGCGGCCGCGAAACCTTCTGCCTCATCATCGACTCCTAGCCCCCCCGTTCCCACATGCATCGTTTTTTCGTTGAATCGTTTGTTCGTTTATTCGTTGGTGCGCTATCGCGCCGACGCATGAAAACCGTCGGCAGCCGGAAGCGAGAGGACAAGCGACATGCGACAAGCGACATGCGGGAAGACAGCCGACATTCGACAACCGACAGCCGCCCCTATTCCCTAGCCCCTAGTCCCTAGCCCCTCATTCCCACATTGGTAATTGGCAACATTGGTAATTGGCAACATTTCCACATTCTTCTCCCTCCATTCCCCGTTCCCCATTCCCCATTCCCTACTATGTCCATTTTCCTTGAGAGCATCATCGACACGCTGAAGATGGCGCCATTTCTCTTCGGCTCCTATTTGCTGCTGGAGTGGCTGGCGCACCGCGCAGGCGGCCATGCCCGCGAAACCCTTGGCCGCGCAAGGCGTTTCGGACCGCTCGTGGGGGCCGTCCTGGGGCTTTTCCCGCAGTGCGGCTTCTCCGTGGCGGCGGCCGGACTCTACGCCGACCGCGTAATCACGCCTGGGGCGCTGGTGGCCGTGTTCCTCTCCACCTCCGACGAGGCGCTGCCGATGCTTCTCAACCCGAGCGGCGCGGGGGCGATTCTCCCGCTGGTGGTGGTGAAGGTGGCGATTGCCGCATTCACGGGGCTTATAATCGATTTCGGCTTCGGCTGGATCTGGCGCGGCACCTGGCGGCGCGAGGACGAGACTTGCCACAGCCACGAGCACTTCGCCCACGACCACGAGGACGAGGAACACTGCCACCACTCCCACTGTCAGGAGGGGAGCATTGGAATGATCGCCCTGCGCCACACCCTGAGGGTCGCGGCCCTGGTCTTCGTGGTGACGCTGGCGCTGAACCTGGCGCTTGAGCTGCTGGGCGAAGACAGGGTGTCGGGGTTGCTGATGTCCGGGCGGCGCGTGCAGCCGCTGGCGGCGGCCCTGTTCGGACTGTTGCCAAGCTGTGCTGCGTCGGTGATGCTGGCACGCCTCTATCTGGCCGACGCAATCACCTTTGGTTCGGTGGTCGCCGGGCTTGCGACTGGCGCGGGAATGGGGTCGCTGGTTCTCGTGCAGGCCTGCCGCAGGAAGTGGGAGGCGCTGTTGATTCTGCTAGTCCTCTTTGCGGTAGGCGCGGCCAGCGGCGTGGCGATTGACGCCATTGGATGGCAGCGCTAGTGGTGCAGCGAGTTGCGCTCGGTGTGGGCGACGCCGAAGTCGTCGGCAATGTGGTTGGCGCGGATCGCGATGCGGATTACAAGCAGCGAGAAGAGCTGCGCCGCTAGGATTGAGCATCCGCTCATCAGGTAGCCGGGAATCGGCTTCAGCTGCACCATGGCGAAGAACACCACCACCTGCGCCGCGAGGTAGCCGATCTGGCACGAGAGAATCGCGTTTGGCCGCATGTTGACTGCGGCCTGGCCCTCGGCGTAGCTCTTCGCCGAAATGACAAGCGGGATCACGCCGATGAGGAGCATCGCCTTCATCGCAAGCGGGATGTCGGGCTGCGCCAGGTTCTGGACGCCGCCGAAATACCAGTTGGCTATTGGCGGCAGCTGGAGCAGGAGCGAGATAATCGACATCATTGCGCCAATGCCCACGGCGAAGGCGAACACGGAGCCGCGTTTCTGCTCGCGTGGCGGGAAGGCGATTACGACCGACTGCATCTTCGCGGCCGCTGCGCTCAGCGGGTTGAGGATGCCGAATGCGATGTAGTGGATGTTGCGGGCAACGGCCGGATCGGGCGTGAGGGCCAGGAAGATCGGGATCATCGTGCCGGAGACGCATAGCATCATGCCGCCGAGGGATAGCGGGATGGTGAAGGCGAATTGGCGGCCAATCGAGGCTGTGTCCTCGCTTTCGGCGGGGAGGCGCTTCATGTAGGGGAGCGCCAGGCCGGTGAGCAGGATCGTTTCAACCCAGACGGCAAAGGTTGTGAGGCCAAGGCCCCATTTCCAGCCGACGAGCCCCATGCGGACGAATACCACCGAAAACACCCAGGTCAGGCCGATGCGGAAGAAGGTGGCGAAGGTCGCCTTGTCGGTGCGCTTCTCGCGGAATAGTGTGGCGATGCCCGTGTTCCTCACGAAGAAGGAGAAGTTCATGGGGATCGAGAGGAGCAGCATCTTCTTTGCGAGGGAGAAGAGTTCGCCTTCGAGGTGGTAGAGGCGGCCGAAAACGAATTGGTCGAAAGGCGGAATGCAGCAGAGGGTCTGGAGGATGATGGCGCAAAGGCCGAGTGAGATGGAGAGGACGGTGAAGTTGCGGGCGCCCTTCCTTGTCTTGGCGAAAATCATGCCGGTGGAGATCATGCCGCTGCCGACGGAGCCTACGAGGAACATGATGGCCTGGGCCTGCGCCAGGATGGCGTATTCGGTGGCGCCGAGGTGTCCGTGGGCGACTACGCTCCCAACGAGCGGGTAGGTGAGCGCCATTGATATCCCCTGCAAGGCTAGGGGGAAGTAGAAGGCTGAGAGACGCCAGAGAATTGGGCGGCTCGCTGCACCGTTGTCAGTTTCTTTCATTGCGACGCGTCCAGTATAAAAAACTGGCGGAGAGGGTGGGATTTGAACCCACGATACCAAGGTGTGGTATACGGCATTTCCAGTGCCGCGCCTTCGGCCACTCGGCCACCTCTCCGCAATGGATAGGATTCTATTCTACCATAATGTGAGAATTTCGCAAGTTTTTTTTAATAATTTGACTTTTTTTCCGCCTTTTGATAGTATCTTTACAACAACTTTTCAAGGCGTGGTAGCCAAGCGGCTAGGCAGAGGACTGCAAATCCTTGTAGACCGGTTCGACTCCGATCCACGCCTCCATCTTCCCCGAAGCCGCGCCCCCCTGCGCGGCTTCATTTTTCCCGCCCTTGCATAATGGCTAACGACGACCTCTTCCATGCGGCCCAAGTGCCCGACGACGACTCAGACGACGCCGACGAAGGCGCTTCGCAGTCGCGTCACGGCGGCACCATGCCGCTCGCAGCCAGGATGCGCCCCCGCTCTCTCGACGACATCGTCGGCCAGGACCACATCCTCGGCCCGGGTCGTCTCCTGCGCCGCGTAATCGAGGCCGACCGCCTTACCAACCTCATCTTCTTCGGTCCGCCCGGATGCGGCAAGACCTCCCTCGCCGAAGTAATCGCCAAGGCGACCCGCCGCCGTTTCGAGCGCGTGAGCGGCGTCGTGGGCAACGTCGCATCCCTCCGCGCCATCTGCGAGGGCGCCCGCAACTTCCTCGGCATTCGGGGCACTGTCCTCTTCATCGACGAAATCCACCGCTTCAACAAGGCCCAGCAGGATGTCCTGCTGCCTTATGTCGAGGACGGCACGGTGGTCCTCATCGGCGCCACCACCCATAACCCGCAGATTTTCATCAACACGCCGCTCACATCGCGCTCCCTTGTATTCGAGCTGAAGCCGCTGGACACCGCCGCCGTCGAAACCCTCCTTCGTCGCGCCCTGACCGACAAGGAGCACGGCCTCGGCCGCTCCGGTGCCGTCGTGACCGACGACGCCCTCGCCTTTCTTGCCGAGGTCTGCGAGGGCGACGCCCGTCGCGCCCTGACCGCGCTCGAGGTGGCCGTCCTCTCCACGCCTCCGGCTGAAGACGGCGCAATCCTCGTGGATGCCGCCACGATGCAGGATTGCGTCCAGCGCAAGATTCTCGCCTACGACCGCAACGAGGATGGCCACTACGACACCATCTCCGCCTTCATCAAGTCGATGCGCGGCTCCGACCCCCATGCCGCCATCTACTGGCTTGCCAAGATGCTCGAGGCCGGCGAGGACCCGAGGTTCATCGTGCGCCGCATGGTGATCTTCGCCAGCGAGGACATCGGCAACGCCGACCCCCGCGCCCTGACTGTGGCCGTCTCCGCCTACCAGGCCGTCGATTTCGTCGGGATGCCTGAGGCGCGGATTGTCCTGGCGCATGCCGTCACCTACCTGGCCACCGCCCCGAAGTCCAACGCCTCGTACATGGCTGTTGAAGCTGCGGCGGCCGACATACGCGCCGGGCGCGTCCTGCCGGTGCCGGAGCATTTGAAGAATGTCCATGTGACGGCCGCCGGCAAGGAGGATCCCAAGCCCTACCTCTATCCGCATGACTTCGCCGGCCACCATGTGGCGCAGGAATACATCCCCACCTCGGCCCGCTACTACAAGCCAGGCAATCTCGGCTACGAGGAAACCATCGCCCGCCGCATGAAGGCGTGGGAGGATGCGCAGTGAAGGCGGCCCTGCGCGCCGTCTTCCGTGCGCGTCGCGCCGCCGCGACGGCGGAGGAGCGCGAAGCCGCCGAGGCGGCCGCGATAGTTTGGCTGAAAGAGTTTCTCTCGACGCACGAAGAGGTCGGCGTTGTCGCCACATACTTCTCGGTGGGCGTCGAGTTTCCCACGGGGAGGATTATCGACGAGTGCCGGGCGCTTGGGCGCGGGGTCGCGCTGCCGCGCTGGGACAGTGCGGCCAGCAGATACCGCTGGGCGCTATGCGAAAAAGGCGCGCCGACGCGCCTGGGACCGATGCGCATCCCCGAGCCGGACGCTGACGCGCCTGCGGTGGATGCGGCGGAGATTGGGCTTTACCTCGTGCCCGGGCTTGCCTTTGATGGCGAAGGCGGACGGCTTGGATATGGTGGCGGCCACTTCGACCGTCTGCTTGCGGAGGCCAGGGAAGGGGCAGTCATCCGAGGCCTATGCCTGCCATGCCAGCGCTCGGCTACACCGCTCCCCTGCGAGAAGCACGACATCCCTGCGCCGCCAATCCCATAGCGCCCCCTGCCGTCCTTCCCCTCTTTTCTTCCCCTCTTGTTGTTGTCCGCTTGCTGTTCCCCGTTCCCTCTTGCTGTCGTCCGCTTGTTGTCTCCCTGTGCATCGTTGCATCGTTTGACCTTCGACATGCGACAAGCGACATGCGGGAAGACAGCCGACATTCGACAGCCGACAGCCGCCCCCTAGTCCCTAGTCCCTAGCCCCTATTCCCTATCGTAAGAATCCCGCTATTATTCTGGCCTCTGCCTCGGCCGGTGTAAGGCCAAGGGTCATAAGCTTGTTCAGCTGGTCGCCTGCGATGCGGCCGATGGCCGCCTCGTGGACTAACTGCGCATCGACATTCGCCGCTTCCAGCGTTGGCACCGCTATGATGTGGCCGCGATCCATAATGATCGAGTCGCACTCCGTGTGGCCGCGGCATGGCGCGTTGCCGGAGATCTTCAGGTCAAGGCTCTGGAGGGAGTCGTCGCGGGCGACACCGCGCGACACGATGTCCGCCGTCGCGCCTGCGCCGTCGAGGCTGACGGCATAGCGGCTGATGGCGCGTTCGTGTCCGCCGGTGAGTAGGCGTTCGCGTACCATGAGGCGTGCTCCGGCCAGCAGCGTCGCAGTCGTGGTGCGCTCCGTCTCATCGACGCCGCGAAGCTGCGACATCTCCATTTCAAGAAGGCTGTCTTCGGCCTGGTGGACCTCGGTTACGGGGTTGAGGAGGCGGCGGCCGGTGCCGTCGCCCTGGCCGATGTGCTTCTCGACGTATTTCACCTGCGCCCCGCGGGCGATGAAAAAGCGGTGTATGCCGTCGTGCTGGCTGTCGTCGCAGCCGCAGTTGTGGATGCCGCAGCCTGCGACGATGGTGACGATTGCCCCCTCGCCGACGTGGAAGTCGTTGAAGACCTCCTCCTTCAGGCCGCTCTCCGTCATCACGACGGGGATGCGCACATGGTCGTCGCGGACGCCAGGCGCGATGTAGATGTCGAGGCCGGCGCCGCCGGACTTAGGCTCGATGCGGATGTTGTCGGTGGACTGGCGCCCGGCCGATGCGCCGTTGGCGCGGATGTTGAATGCGCCTTTGGAGAAGTCGGAGACGCCGGTCAGCTCCTTCAGCATTGCCTTTTGGACATCGCTAAGCATTGGCGGCCTCCTTCTGCGCTGCTGCGGCTGCGGCCGCGCCGACGGCGCTGCCTATGAACTTGGGACATCCGGGCGCGACGATGGCGGTGCCCATCAGCGAAGGCAGGATGTCCTCCCTCGGCCCGTGGCTGGCGACCTTGCCCTCCCTCAGCACGACGATTTCGTCGGCGATGGCGAGGATGCGCTCCTGGTGCGAGATGATGATGACGGTGGAGTCCTTCACGGCGCTGCGCATTTTGCGGAAGGCCTCGATGAGGTTCTGGAAGCTCCAGAGGTCGATGCCAGCCTCCGGCTCGTCGAAGATGGAGACTTTGGATGCCTTGGCGAAGACGGTGGCGATCTCTATGCGCTTTAGCTCGCCGCCGGAGAGCGAGGCGTTCACCTCGCGCTCGAGGTAGTCCTTGGCGCAGAGGCCCACGGCCACCAGGTATTCGCAGGCTTCGGTCGTGGAGAGGTCGCGCCCTGAGGCGATGTCGAGGAGGTCCATCACGCGCAGCCCCTTGAAGCGGACGGGCTGCTGGAAGGCGAAGCCGATGCCCCTGCGGGCGCGGTCGGTGATGGAGAGATCGGTGATGTCCTCGCCGTCGAGGATGATGCGCCCGGAGGTGGGGCGCTCGATGCCGGCGACGAGGCGGGCGAGCGTTGACTT
The DNA here is from genome assembly GCA_017962605.1 of Kiritimatiellia bacterium. Classification (GTDB taxonomy): domain Bacteria; phylum Verrucomicrobiota; class Kiritimatiellia; order RFP12; family JAAYLN01; genus RGIG5952. Next base: position 7,104 of record JAGCUY010000125.1, read on the forward strand.
GCCGCCGCCGTTGGGGCCAGTCACCACGACGGTGCGGCCATCGGGGATTGATAGGCTGATGTCTCGGACGATCTCGCGTCCGTCGCCGCCCTCCCCGACCATGAAAGAAACATTCTGAAGTTCAAGCATTGTAAAGCCTCAAGATCTTTAGCATTTGATTATAGCAGTTCTCCACTCCCAATTCCCATCTTCCCTTTCCTCTCTCAATTCTTCCCTCTCAAATTTCAAATCTTAAATTTCAAATTTCAAATCTTAAATCTTAAATTTCAAATCTTAAATCTCTCATCCTCTCTTCTTGCTGTTGTCCGCTTGCTGTTCCTCATCCCCGTTCCCCGTTCTCTTCCGTGCCATTCTTGGCGCGGCTCCCCCTTGCCATCCTCCCGTTCCCCTCATTTTCACATTGGCTGTTGGCTGTTTCCACACTTTCACATTTCCACATTTTTCCCCCTCCCCTCAATCCCTCAGCCTGTCGGCGAGTATATTGAAGGCGAGGACAAGGCCGAATATGGCGATGGAAACAAAAGTCATCTCCCACCATGCGCCCTGCCAGAGCCGCATCCGCGCGTCGTTGAGCATCACGCCCCAGGAAGGCTCGCCCTGCACGCCGATGCCAAGGAAGCTCACGAACACCTCTGTGCCGATAGCCGCCGGGAAGCGAATTGCGAATAGGACTAGCGCCACGTGCATGGTGTTGGGCAGAATATGGCGGAAGACAATCCGCCAGCGCGAGTAGCCAAGAAGCCGCGCCGCCTGGACGTATGGCCTGTCGCGGTGCTTGATGGTTTCGGCGCGGATGTTGCGGCATACGCCGACCCATGTCGTGAGGCCAATCCCCCAGTAGATGCCGGCCAGCCCCTTGCCGGCAACTGTGGCGATGGCGAGGATGAGCAGCAGCGACGGGATGGACGATACCGTGGCGCACAGCCAAACCACGAGCGCGTCGAGGCGGCCGCCCACGTAGCCGCCGAGGCAGCCTAAGAAGATGCCGAGGGGCATGGCTATGAGCGAGGTGAGGATGCCTACATGGAACGCGATGCGCGTTCCTTGAACGAGGCGCAGGAGGACGCTGCGGCCGAGGTTGTCGCTGCCAAGCAGGTAGCCGCCGCGCGAGAGCGATGGCGGCTGGTGCCGGCACTCTTCGCGCACGACGTTGTATTCGGGGGTGACGCCGTGCGCCCGCGCCGAGCGGTATTGGAACTCGCCGAATCCCGCGAGTGCGGTGTAGATGGCTAGGGCGGCGAGGCACAGCCGCACGGCAAGCGACTTTTTCAGCTGCGAAGACATGGCTTGGCGGCGTGGCTCGGCTTCGTCAGGCAAGCCGGGCTAGGTCCTCGGCGCTCAGCAGGACGATTGGCGGCTCGCCGTCGGACTCTGCCGCGCGCATGGCCTCCGCGGTGAAGCCATGAAGTGAGAATACGATCCCGCGGTCGCCTGGGGCGAGGTCGCGGCGGATGCGGTCGATTGCGCCCATGGTGACGGCCCCGGCGCGCCAGCGCGCGGCGAGGACGCGGATGCGGATGGAAAGTGCGCCGAAAAGGGTGATGTAGCCGGCGAGGTTTAGCTCGTCGACCTTGTGGCGCCGGATACGCTCGATCTCGCGCACGCCGGCCGCCTCAAGCATGCGGCGGACCATGGCCTCGAAGTCAGCATCTGGGAGGGCGCTGGTGTCACGCACGAAGGCGCGGACGGCCTCGCGCTCGCCCTGGGAGAGCCCTTCGGTGGCGATTGCGCCGTCGCCGAATAGCGTGTCGCCGTTGCGGATGTCGATGGTTCCGGCGCGGGTCTTTACGAAACGCGAGCGAGCGCCGCGCCGCTTCATGTCCACGTAAATGCGCGAGGCCACGGAAACCTTGGGCGTCTTGCCCATGGAAGTCCAGAGGCCGCGCCTGATCACGATTTCCGCCACCTTCTCGATGGGCATTGGCACCCCGCGTTCGAGAAGAACTTTCTCCGCCGCATCCAAGATGTTCATGAAATGATTATAGCAAAATCTCCCATTCCCCGTTCCCCACTTCCACATTGGCTGTTGGTTGTTTTCACACTTTCACATTTTCACATTCTTCCCGTTCCCCGCCATTTCCACATTGGCTGTTGGTTGTTTTCACATTTTCACATTTTCACATTTTCCTCCCTCATTTGCATTTTTCACGGCGCTATGGTAGAATCATTGAGTTGTTTTCATCCGTTGAAGTGCGCTGTCCGGGCTTTCATGGCTGACTGCCCGTCCGGCCGGCGGATGGAGTGGCCCCGTGCATGCGGGGTGAAATTATTAAGGACAAAACAATGCCCAAGCAAAAAACAAAACGCGCCGCCACCAAGCGGTTCAAAAAGTCGGCCACGGGCAAGATATTGCGTACGTGCGGCGGGAAGTCCCACCTCAACGCGTGCAAGTCGCGCAAGCGCAAACGCAATCTCCGTGGCATGCAAACCCTAGATGAGGCCTTCCAGCCATCGCTGAAGCGCCAACTCGCAACCTACAACGTCTAATACGGAGGCAGGAAAATGTCACGGACAACCACCGCGCCCGCATCCCGTCGGCGCCACAAAAAGGTGCTGGAAGCCGCGAAAGGCTTTTACGGCAACAGGAGCAAGACCTACACCCAGGCCGCGGCCGCCGTCAAGCGCGCCATGGTCATGGCCACCGAGCATCGCAAGCTGAAGAAGCGCCAGTTCCGCTCGCTCTGGATCGCCCGCGTCAATGCGGCGGCCCGCGAGAACGGCACGACCTACAGCCGGCTCATCGAAGGCCTTGCGAAGGCAGGCATCACGCTCAACCGCAAGATGCTCGCCGAGATCGCCATTCACGACGCCGAGGGCTTCAAAACCCTCGTCGCGAAGGCGGCAGACGCGCTGAAATAGAGCGTCGCACTGCGGGAAACCGCAGCAATCCGAGGGGCTCCGCCATCCGGCGGAGCCCCTCGGTGTTTAATCCCCTATCCCCTATCCCAAATCTCAAATTTCAATTTTTA
>JAGCUY010000014.1 GCA_017962605.1 Kiritimatiellia bacterium
CGCCGCCACGTTCTGCGCGGCGAGGGCGGCCGTGGTGCGGTCGCGCTCGACCCAGCGCACGTCGGATGCGCCGCGGCTCAGCGCCTCAAGGCCAACGGCCCCGGTGCCCGCGTAGAGGTCGAGGAAGCGCGAGCCCGGCACCGCCTCCATCAGCATGGAGAAGAGCGCCTCGCGGACGCGGTCCTGCGTGGGACGCGTGTCGCCGCCTTTGGGCGTCTTGATGATCCGCCCTCCAAATTGTCCGCCAGTGATGCGCATAGTCCAAAAACGATACCATACGATTCTACCAAAGCGCCCGCCATCCGGCAAACGAACGGGTTGAGCGGAACGGCTGGGTTTGGTAGAATGGAACGCACTATGACTTGGTATGATTGGCTGATTCTGATAGTTCCCGTTTGCTTCGTGATGTTGATGGGCCTCCACGCCAGGCGGTATGTGCGCGGCGTCTCCGACTTCCTCTCCGCCGGCCGCCTGGGCGGTCGCTACGTGCTGTGCGCCGGCGAGGTGGCCAACGCCCTCTCGATCATCGCGCTTGTCACCTACATCGAGATACACTACAAGACCGGCTTCTCGGTCGCCTTCTGGTCGAGCATCCTGGCGCCGCTGTCAATCCTGATGGGTCTCACGGGGTTCTGCTACTATCGCTTCCGGGAAACGCGCGCGATGAGCCTGGGCCAGTTCTTGGAGATGCGATACAGCCGCTCCCTCCGAATCTTCGCGGCCTCCCTCCGCTCGCTGGCGGAGATGCTGGCCAACATGATAATGCCGGCCATCGCCGCGCGCTTCTTCATTCAGATGCTCGACCTCCCGGCCGTCTTCCACGTCTTCGGGCTGCCAATCTCCACATACGTGGCGCTGATGATCCTCTTCCTCACGCTCGCCATTTCGCTCATCTGCTTCGGCGGCACGTTGGCGCTGCTGATCACGGACACCATCCAGGGCATGATCCTCTATCCAATCATCGCCTGCTTCATCATCTTCCTCTTCTCCAAGTTCTCGCTTTCAAACGAGATCATGCCGGTCATGGCCGACCGCATCGCAGGCGAAAGCTTCATCAACCCATACGACATCTCGAAGCTGCGCGACTTCAACCTCTTCACCGTGGTGATCGTGGCCGCCTACAACATGGTCGTAAACCGCGCCAACTGGATCGGCGCCGGCTACTCGACGGCCGCCAAGACCCCGCACGAGCAGAAGATGGCCAGCATACTCGGCGGCTGGCGCGGCGCGAGCATCACCGTGTTCTACATCCTCATCGCATGCGCCCTCATCACCTTCCTCAACCACGCCGACTTCGCCCAGGAGGCCGGGGAAGTGCGCCGCAACCTCGCCGAGCGCGTCGCTGACGACGTGCTCAAGTCCGACGCCGAGGCGCGCGAGGCCGTAAAGGCGGCCGTAGCTGCGCACCCGCCACAGGCCCACCGCATCGGCATCGACCCGCCCCTCTCCCAGACCAACAACCCCGACAACGACTTCCTCGACGTCATCCACGGCGCGCTTGTCGCCGACGCCCGTTCCCGCGCCGAAGTGCGTCTCGACGGCGAGGGCGTGGCCGGCGAGGCCCGCGACAAGGCCCTCATCGACGCCGAGGGCAAGGCCAACGACACCTTCCAGCAGTGCCGCACCCTCTTCAACCAGCTCTCCCTCTCCGTTACGATGCGGAAGCTCCTCCCCCACGGCCTCTTCGGCCTCTTCGCGCTCCTCCTCTTCCTGGCGATGCTCTCGACCGACGACACCCGCATTTACAGCGCCGCCCTCACGATATCCCAGGACGTCGTACTGCCGCTCAGGAAAAAGCCCTTCACGCCGCGCGGCCACCTCTGGATGATCCGCATCGTCGCGATCAGCATCGGCGTATTCTTCCTCGCCGGCTCCATCCTGATGAAGCAGCTCGACTACGTCCAGATGTTCGTCACGCTCGCCTGCTCAATGTGGGTCAGCGGCGCAGGGCCCGTGATGCTCTTCGGCCTCTACTCTCGCTTCGGTACAACAGCCGGCGCCTGGACGGCCCTCCTCACCTCGACCACGCTCAGCATCGCCTACGTCTATGTCCAGCGCAGCTGGGCCGACGTGGTCTATCCCGCAATTGCCAAGGCGAACCTCGTCGAGTCCTTCGACCGAGTCCTGCGCGCCCTCTCCGCGCCTTTTGAGCCTTACATCCACTGGGAGATGGACGCCGTCAAGTGCCCGGTGAACACCATCGAGTACACCTTCTTCCTCTCGCTGCTGACCTTCTTCCTCTACATCGGGGTCTCGAAGCTCACCTGCCGCAAGCCCTTCAACCTCGAGCGCATGCTCCACCGCGGCAAGTACGACCTCGGCGAAAAGCGCGAAATCTCCGTCAAGTGGACGTTCCGCACGGCCTTGTCGAAGATCATCGGCATCACGCCGGAGTATTCGCGCGGCGACCGCATCATCGCCTACGGCGTGTTCGCGCACAGCTTCATCTACTCCTTCGGCTTCTGCTTCCTCGGCACGGTCATCTGGAACAGCTTCCACCGTTGGCCGATTACCTGGTGGAGCCGCTACTTCATTGTCGTGAACTTCGTCGTGCCGTGCTTTGTGTCGGCGGTCAGCACCGTCTGGTTCGGCATCGGCGGCATCTTCGGTCTGCGCGAACTCTTCCGCGCCCTCAAGGCGCGCAAGGAGTTCAACGACCTCGACGACGGCCGCGTGGAAGGCTCCATGTCCCTCGCCGACAAGCAGGCCCTTGAGGCCGTTGACAGGGAAGGGGCCGACGCACAGCCCGCCAAAACTGAAGGGCAGGGGAAGGCCAATTGAGTTCGCGCCTCTCATATCTGCTGCGCCGCCTGCTGCTCGCCATCCCGACGTTCCTCGGCATCACGCTCGTCTGCTTCGCGTTGACGCGCATCCTGCCTGGCGGCCCCGTTGAGATGCGCCTGGCGCGTCTGCGCGGCATCGGCGGCGCGGAGGGCGCATCGGGCCGCGTCGCCTCCGTCACCGCCGAGCAGCGAGACGAACTCAACCGCCAGTTCGGCTTCGACCGCCCATTCGCCGTGCAGTATGGGCGCTGGCTCTTCCACGACGCCATGGGCCTCCGCATGCCCTCATACGACTACCCCGAGCGCACCGCCGGAGAACTGATCGCCTCGCGCTTCCCGGTGTCGATCTGGTTTGGCATAACGGGCTTCGTCCTCGCCTACCTCGTCTGCATTCCTCTCGGCATGGCCAAGGCGATGCGCCACGGAACGCGCTTCGACGTAGCCTCCTCGTTCGTTGTATTCGCCGGCTACGCCCTCCCCACCTTCGCGCTGGGGATGCTGCTGAAGCTCCTCTTCTGCGGCACGGTCGAGGGCTTCCCGGCAGTCCTGCCGCTTGGCGGAATCGAGTCGGCATCGGTTGCCGGGGGCGCGGGCGCGGTCTTCCTCGACCGTCTCCGCCACATGATCCTGCCTGTGGCCTGCTATGTGGCCGGCTCCTTCGCTATGCTCACCCTGATGATGAAGAACTCCCTCCTGGAGCAGATTTCGTCCGACTACGTCAGGACGGCCATCGCCAAGGGCGCCACGCCTTCGCGCGCATTATGGGGCCACGCCTTCCGCAATTCGCTGATTCCAATCGCCACCGGCTTCGGCTCGATCTTCTCGCTGCTCTTCGCCGGTTCGGTGATCATCGAGCGCATCTTCGAGATACCAGGCATGGGGCGCCTATCGCTCGACGCGCTCGCCGGACGCGACTACGCCGTGTTCATGGCCATCCTGGCACTGACCTCGGTGCTGCAGCTGCTAGGCAACCTGCTTTCGGATTGCTGCTACATGCTGATCGACCCGCGCATCCACTTCGGTAAGTAGGCGCGGGGTATTGGGATCACACAGAGGCACAGAGACACAGAGGGTGGGATTACACTGAAGTGCGGGGTATTGGGGTCACACAGAGGCACAGAGACACAGAGGGTGGGATTACACTGAAGTGCCGGGTATTGGGATCACACAGAGGCACAGAGACACAGAGGGTGGGGTGGTTATTGCGGGTAGGCGTCGAGGAAGGCGCGCCAGCTATCTGCGCCGCCGGTGCCGACGCCTGCGAGATACCATGCGCCCCCCTGCGGATTCCAGGACTCGCCCGGGGCGAGTGTGAAGCCGCCGGGAGGGGCGAAGGATGCGTCAGGGTGCGTGACCTTGTCGGGCGTGACCCAGTAGTGGAAGTTGGTGACGAGGGGCGAGGTGGTGGCCGCGCCGCACCAGACGCCGTCTGCGCTGCGCATCCAGATGTCGGCGTCGGGCTGCTTCCAAACGTCTATCGCAGTGCGGAAGCCGCCGGTGAGTTTCTCGACCGCCCATGAGGGATACTGGCGGAGCCACGCCGAGCATCCTTCAAGCGGAACCGCGCCGATGTTCTCGACGGAGACGACGGAGACTAGGAAGGTGGCGAAAGCGGGAAGGCGCGCCGGGTTCCCGTGCGTCGGGATTATCTCGCAGGTGATGCGCCAGGCCTTTTCCCCGGAGCGCCCCTCGCCGGCGACGCGGAGCGCACCGCGCTCCGCATCCCATTCGGCGGAGACGACGCGCTCAACATCCTGCCACTTGCCGTGGTAGAGCATTGCCGTGAAGGGGCCGTATTCGACGCCGCCGAATTTCACGGATGATGCGAGGCCACTGCCGCCAATGCGACCGGAGAGCGTGAGGCCGGAGGCGGTGCTCAGGGTATAGGCGCCTTCGGCGCTCTTGGCAAAGGACGGTGGCTCTGCCTCCGAACCCCCGGAGGCGCCAAGCCGCGCAAGCGCCTCTTCGACGGTGCGGGGCGGTTTGGCGGATGGCGGCGCCTCGCGGATGGGCGGAAGCGGGGCGCGGTGGAGCGCCGCGATGTCCTTGTGGAGGCGCGAGAACATCTCGACGAGTCCGGCGTAGGGTTCGCCCTTCTCGTTCACGAGGCCGTAGTTGGAGTCCTCGGGGAAGTTGTAGCTGATGCCGAGCGCGGGCTCGTCAACCCACATGAAGTAGTCGTAGCCGACCATGAAGGGGAGCGAGAGGAGCGTGCGGGCCATGAGCTCGGTGGCCTGGACGCGCTGCGCCTGGGTGCGGAAGCGCTGTCCGGCGCCGTTGGAGCAGGGCAGACCGGCGTCGATTGCCGGGAAGCTCCACTCGGTGATGAGCAGCGGGCGGCCGCACCAGGCGTGGCGCTCGGCGACGGCGTCGGCGAATAGCTGTGTGGAATTGCGGCCCATGAAGACGGCGTTGCGGTCGAGGTCGGCCCAGGGGTATTTGTTGAAGGTAAGCACGTCGCAGACCTTTCCGGCCGCCTCCCATGCGAAGCGCTTGGCGCCCATCCCGGCGAAGCGGCAGCCAAGGACGAGGTGGTTCGGGTCGTGGCGGCGGATGGCGGCGGCGATGGTGCTGAAGTAGAGTTCGGCCTCCTCGCTGGTGCGGTCACGCCAGGATAGTTCGTTGTCGAAGAAGTAGCCGAAGAGGTCCGGGTTGTCCTTCTGCGCGGCGCAGATTTCAGCGGCGCGTTTGTCGCAGAAGGCAGGCCACTCTGGATGGCGGACGTTCGGGAAGGCGGTGCCGGGGCGGCCCTCGAAGTGCGAAAGCTCGTAGTCAGGACCGAGTTTGCAGAAGCGTTGCCCCATTTCCAACTGGACGGTGTGTGCGAGGCCCCGGTTCTCCAATTCGCGGGAGCATCCGGCGCCGAGGGCGTTGAAGCCCCATTCCTTCAGCCGCGAGAGGGTCTCCTCGACCCAGGCGGCGCGGTCGCCGCCGAAGCGCTTTGCGTTCTCGTCGCGGTAGGGGAGGGTTTTAAGGGCCTCGCAGTAGTGGCCGTTCCAGTTGGCGTGATCGACGCCCCGGAGGAAGGTGGCCTCACCGGCGGGGGAGACGGCCCACCAGCGGCCGTCGGTGTCCTGGGAAAGGCTCCAGAAGCCAGTTGCGGCGGATATGGCGGAGATCCCGCCAGCAATGGCACTTGAAAGAGCAACGACTGCAAGGAGGCAGATTATCGACAGACTCGTTTTCATGCAGTCCTATTTTACCATAATGACGAAGGCCCTCACAGGTGAGAGGTAGGCCGCGCCAGACTCATAGCGCACATTCCACTTGTTCCCGAGGAAGTCGTCCGCCAACCTGAAATGCCCATCATAGCCTTTCGGCGCGTCGAGAATCTTGTATGTGTCGCGGTCGGCATCACTGTTAAGCGCCGCAGGGTTCATCACCTTCACCCGAAGGCCGGAGATGTCCTGGTTCGCCTCCTTGAGTACGAGGAGGCTGTTTGTCGTGGCACCGACTGTCACCTCGTAGTCGCCGGAAAGGTTGCAGGGCGTCATGAACGTGATTATGCCGTCTGCAGCAGGCGCAATGGCGCCTGTAACGGACGAGGCCGTCATGTCATCAAGTTCCCCGCTTCCTTCAATGCGTCCGATGGCCTGAACCGTGTCACGTCGCGGACTTTCTGAATCGTTAGTGTTTGCGATGAAGCGAGTTCCAGTGCCGCCGCTGAAACGCAGGGTCGTGCCGTCGGGGATGGCATGGTCTACGCGCGCCTGGATGCGTCCACTTTCAAGGACGGTCGGTCCGTTGTAGGCGTTGGTGGAGACAAGGACGAGGATGCCCGAGCCTTTCTTGAAGAGTCCGCCGTCCATCGCCGCTCCGCTGGTGAGCGTCTTGCCCCACCAGAGGTTCACGCCGTTGGAGAGGTCGAAGCCAGCGCCCTTCTCGCCGACGGTGAACGAGACATTCGCCCAACTCGCGGACGCGCCGGCGTAGAACGCCCTGGTCTCCCGGAGCGCCTGCAGGCAACCACCGTTGAATGCGAACAGCCCGGCCGAAGCGTTGTCCATCCTCAGCTGGTACACGGCGATACGCCCGCCCTCGTCGAGATGGACTTCCGACTGGTCTGCGCCAGACTGGCTGACGCGCAGCTGCTCCACGGCGAGGCTGCCGCCTTTCGTGACGGTCAGCTTGCCTGGCGTCGTCAGCCCGTTGATCCACTGGATGCCCTCAGGCATGGTGACCTTGCCACCGTTTGTGACGATGACCTGTCCGTATGCGCCGACATCGACGTAGCGGTCCCCGGTCATCTTCGGCGAGTAGAGTTCACCGCCTTCAATGAGGAGGTATCCCCTGTCGGTCGAGAATGCGGAGCCGTTGCCCTTCACGTAGGTGATAGCGCTTTCCCCGGTGCTTGTGGCGGGGCCGGTGACGGCTGTCACGCCGCTTGCGAGCTTGAGGCGACGGGTATCGACGAAAAGCCGGCCAAAGGCGTTCGTGCGGTTCGCTCCGGGGTCGAAAGTTATCAGCCCGCCCCAGTTGCTCCGAATCTTGACGTATGTGTCAAGGCTCCAGTCCGATCCTTCGTCAGGCTCCGCAACAATAATGGGCTTGTAGGTGAACGGGCTGTTGGAGCCAGTCCACAGGGCGGCGCCCGACTTGATTTTGACGGTGCGGTTGGAGTGGATGGAAATCGTGCCGTTTCCGTAAACCAAGGGATTGCCGCTGTTGATTACGATGTTCTCCGTCGGCGCGGCGGGGACGGGTCCGAACGAACCGTCACCCTTCGCCATGAGGAACACCGTGCCATCCACCACCGTGCTCGTCTGTAGGTTGTTTACGCTGTCAAGATACGCACTGCGCCAGTCGACGCCCGTCGCGTATAAGTGCAGCGAACCGTCGGCGCGGCCGCTGGCAAGTGGAACGTTGAAGTGCTGGTCCTTCGCGCCGCCTGGGGTGATAGTGCCTGCGACGCGCAGGGGGCCGGAGCCATTGAAGGTGTAGGCGACATTGTTGATTGTGAGGTCGTTCACCAGGCGTTCGGAACCGACGGTCACAGTAGTCTGCGAAGAGGAGCCGAACACGGCGTTGTTGCCGTCGGCCCACGCCTCGCCGGAGTTCCAGTTGGCCGACGTCCCGTCCCAGTTCGCATTCGCAGGCGACGCCATCCAGGTGTAGTCCTGCGCGACGATTTCGGCCGGCGCCCACTGCCAGGTCAGGCGGACGAGCGCCGACGTGTCCGTCAGCGTGCAGGATGTTTCGCCGTCGTGCAACACAGGCTCCCCCCATCCTGAGCCGTTCCATGTTTCAAGCGTGTAGCCCGTGCAGTCGTAGATGGTGCCGTCCTTTGTCGCCGTCACGGGGGCGGAGAACTCGTGACCCTCTGCGTCAATCATGTACATTCCGGATGGCTCGCTGCCTTCCAGACCCTCGACGGCCGTCGCGACGACGACATTCGTCGTGAACCCCGCGCCAAAGAACCGCGCGGCATCGAGCGAGTAGTTCCGGGCGATTTCCTGCGGCGTCAGCTGCCGGTCGTAGAGACGGATGGCATAGACCTCGCCTTCCCAGCCCTGCGTGGTATTCTGGCTCGTGTTTGTCTTGCTTCTGGAGCCGAGCCGCACCATGGTGCTGTTGCCGTCAACGCTCCATGTATTGGCGTTTTTTGCCCCCGCATTGTTCTCTTCTCCATCGCGGTATATGTCAACGACGGCGTTGGAGTCATTGTAGAGCGCGACGAGCGACGTAGGCTCGCAATCGGACACAACCGTGTGCTGCGTTGCCTTCGCGCCGTCAAAATAGACTTTGGCGTTCTGCCAGGGCGCAGCCGTGTCGGTGTAGTCGAAGGCGACATATCTCGACCATTCGCCGCCGCACCACAGGAGGCGGCCCTTGCTTGTCGCCTTCTTATAGACGATTTCGATGGTCTTGTAGTTTGTGTTGCCGCTTTTCCCATACGCCGGGCAAACCCCGTTGGCGAGGCTGTTCAGATAGAAGGCGTTGCCGTTTTTCCACCCGGCGCCGGAATTGGCGTCGATCGTCATGTCGTTATCGCCGGCGAGGTCTTTCCACGTCGTGGCGGAAGAATCATGCGTCCCCGTTCCGACATTGTCGATCGCATCCCACCGGGCTATGAGGCCTGACATGGCGTAGGTGTCTGCGACTGGCCTTATGCCAGCGGATGAGTTCGCCGGGAGTGCCGCGCTTGTCGCGACCGTTGCCGCGGCCAACATGGCGGCGGCGCGTGTGGTTTGGGTTTTGTTCATGGGTTCTCCTTGTGAAAAAGTGGCGCCCCCCTCCGCCCCCCGCTGGGGGGAACCCGCAACCCCTGAAGGGGATTGCGGCAAGTTGGAGGAAGGTGGTTCGGCGGACGACGACACGCGACTTGAGGCAGGCGATGTGCCGGAGTCAGGCAGGGCTGCGGTGATTGCCGCGCCAAGGGCAGTTAGGCCGCAGAGAAGCAGCGCGAGCAGAATGGCCTTGCCGCCTGGCTTCTTCGCCGTTGCGCCAAGCTTGGCGGCAAGGGCGAGGCGGGCGTAGTGGAGGCGCGAGTTCACCGTTCCTTCTGGAACGGAGAGGATCTTTGCGACGCGCGCCAGCGGGAGATCCATGAAATATCGCAGCACAACGGCGTCGCGCATCTCCTGCGGAAGTTCCGAAACGGCGTCGCGCAGAAGCGAGGCGTCCACTTCGCGGTAGATGCGCTCCGTCGCGTCCTCGTCAACACATTCGGGAACTTCCCCGGGGAAGACGAGCATCTGGTTGGATCTGCGCCGCTTTTCCTTGGCGTGGAGGTTCACGAGAATCTTGCTCATCCAGCCGAAGAACGCCGACTGTTCGGCGTAGCGGTCTATGTTGGCGATGACTTCCGCAAAGGTGTGGTTGACGAGCTCGGCGGCGTCGCCATCGTCGTGGCAAATGCGCCGCGCGAGGGTCGTCAGCCCCGCCCTGTATTCGCTGTCAAGGCGCTTCGCGCCCTGTTGCGGATCATTTCGAATTTCCTCAACGATCGTCATCGAAGTCAAAAAAACCTTCCACATTAATATATACCCGTATCCCCCAGAAAACCTTCAAAGGTTTTTTTGGGAGATGCGGCAGGCGACTTGCGAGGCGCGGGCGCTACCAGAAGCCGTAGCGGGAGAAGACGAGCACGTAGATGCCTAGTAGCAGGTTGGTTGTGATGTGGGCCACGATTGCGGCGCGAAGCCCGCCGCACTTGATGGCCAGCAGCCCGTACGCGATGCCGGCCACAGCTCCCATGAGCCATCTGTCGTGCTCGAAGGCGAAGACCGCAACCACGATCCAGAAGGAGTGCGCGTCGAATTTCGAGATGTCGATTGCGCGCCAGTTGCGGCCCTGGATCCAGCGATAGAGGAAGCCCCTGAAGAAAAGCTCTTCGGCGGGGGCGATTACGAAGGCCGAGCCAAGCAGGCGGGCGAATGCAAGCGGCCAGCCGGCCTCGGCCGGAGAGAAGGCCAAGCCGGAGCAGTCCGGCGAGAGGGCGGGGAAGGTCTGCGGCGTGAAATATTCGGGGTATGCGCCAAGCGGCATTACGAGCCAGCGGTGGTAGAGGAGCGAGAGCGGGCGGCAGTGGTCGTAGAGCCAGCGACATTCTGGCGCGACCCAGAGGATGAAGACAAGAATGCCGATGAAGAGGGAAGTTGAGAGTTGAGAAGTTGAAAAGTTGGGAAGTTGAGAAGTTGAGGGTTGAGAAGTTGAAAAGTTGAAAAGTTGAGAAGTTGTGAGTTGGGAGGGATTTGAAATTTGAGATTTGGAATTTGAAATTTTAGATTTAAGATTTGAGGAGTCGGGATTTGAGAGGTGGGAGTTGGAGGCCCAGTGCCTCAGTAAGAGTAGCAGGGCAAGGCAGAGGGCGGATTTCAGCGCATAGGCTGGTGCGGCCCAGGAGCGGGGCAGGGGCGCGCCAAGCGAGGCGGCCACCTGGAAGACAAGGATGAATGCGATCCACAGGAGGTAGGGCGCGGACATCGCCAGCGCGGCCCTGACCCCGCTTCCACATTCATCCCTGCCTTTTGCGAACTCGGTCAATGGCGGCCGTTCCTATTCGTCGGGGAGTTCCTCGCTGGGAATGTCATCGAGGACAAAGCACTCGATTAGCGGCGCGGCTGCGCGCAGCTTCGCCTCAAGGTCGCGCCAGACGGTATCCTTCGTGTAGTCAACCACCTTCGGCGGGTGGGCCTTCTTCCAGCTGTTGTAGAACTCGACCTGCTCCCTGGTTTCGCGGTTGACGCGCGTTGCCTCGACCTCCATCTCGCGGAGACGGTCGGCGATTTCGGCGCGCCTGGCGCCTGTCGCTTCGTCGCGCTCGCGCTTCAGCTCCTCGGCCTTGGCGGCGAGGGATTTTGTCTCGGCGGCCAGGTCGCGCACCCGCGCAGCGTAGGGGTTCTCGTCCACGGCCTCGCGCTCCAGCGCGGCCTTGCGGCTGGCCAGGGCGGCGTTGATCTTGCAATACTCCATCAGCCCTTCGACGGCCTCGGCGGGGATTTCCTCGCGCGTTCCCTCGAACATGACCATCGCGGCGGTCGGCACGAGAACGGGGCCGACCCACCTGTCGCCGGACCAGAGGCGGCAGAGCGCCATCTCCTCGCCCTTGTTCGTGAAGGTCAGCTTCTCGATTTCGGCCAGCGTTCCGCCAGGAGCCTTTGACGGATAGCGCTTGCCCTCTTTGGAGAAGCCGGCGCTGTCGAGCGAAAGGACGCTCCACCTGATGATCCTCTCCTGCGACTGCGGGATTGTCTCCACGGACATGCGGGGCGGCGCCTCTTCCTCGACGGCTTCAGGATCGGCTCCTGAAGCGGCAGCCGAAGCGGCTTCATCGGCGCCCGCCTCGGCGATGGCGGGGGCGGCCGGTTGCGTAGCCCTTTCCGCGACCTTGTGCGGCGCCTTCGCGTTCACATTGATTTTGTGAAGACCGCCAATCGACGCGCCGGGCCGCAGGGCAGGGGAGTAGGCGGGCGCCTCCTCCATCTCCTCCTCGCTTGGGTCTTCCTGGGCGAAGAATTCGTCAACGGGCTTTTCGCGGTGCAGCCAGTTCCAGAGCGGCTGCGCGCAGAAATAGACGGCCGCCGAGCCAATCAGGAGCGCGGCAAAATATCGGAGCCAGAACATGTGAGGCTAGTCCTTGAGGATTCGGTAGAAGACCGGCGTTTCGGTCACGACGCCGGAGGCGCGGATTTCGTCGAGGGCCTCGCGGATGTCGGCCTCGCGCGCAAGGTGCGTCAGCACGACTACGGGCACCGCGCCGGGCTTCTCGTCGCCCTGCTTTTGCAGGGCTGCCGCGATGCTAACGCCGTGGCCGCCGAGGGCGGTCGTGATACGCCCGAGCGAGCCGGGGCGGTCATCGACGGCCAGGCGGATGTAGAAGGCGTTGCGCATGTCCGAGGCCGCCATCAGCGGCGTAGGCTCGCCGGTCTTGGGGATGACGTTCTTATGGCGGACTTCTCCGGCCGCCAGGTTGCGGGCGATGTCGGCGATGTCGCCGACGACCGTGCTGGCCGTCGGACGCCTTCCGGCGCCGCGTCCGTAGTAGAGGGTGTCGTCGGCCATGTCGGAGCGGATCATCGCGGCGTTGAAGACGCCGGAGACCGAAGCCAGCATGTGGGCCTTGGGAACGAGCGTCGGCGCGACGAAAACCTTGACGCCGCTTTCCTCGCGGGCGACCGTGGCCAGCAGCTTGATCTTGTAGCCGAGTTCGGCGGCGTAGCGCACGTCGCGCCCGTCCAGGCCGCGGATGCCCTCGACGAGGATGGAGTCGAGCGGGAACTGCACGCCGTAGGAGAGGGCGGCGAGGATGAGCGCCTTGTGGGCGGTGTCGAAGCCGTCGATGTCGAGGGAGGGGTCGGCCTCGGCATAGCCGAGACGCTGCGCGTCGGCGAGGACTTCGTCGAAGGGCAGGCCCTCGTTCTCCATGCGGGTGAGAATGTAGTTGCAGGTGCCGTTGAGGATGCCGTGGATGCTCTGGATGGCGTTGCCGACGAGCCCCTCGCGCAGGACGCGGATCACGGGGATGCCGCCGCCGACGGATGCGCCGAAGTAGATGTCCACGCCCTTCTCGGCGGCCTGGCCGAAGATTTCGGCGCCGTATTCGGCGAGGAGCTTCTTGTTGGCGGTTACGACCGCCTTGCCGGCCTGGATGGCCGCGAGGATGACCTTCTTCGCGATGCCGGTCCCGCCGATCAGCTCCACCACGATGTCCACGGCCGGGTCCGCCACGGCCGCGAAGGCGTCCGTGCAGAGGATCGACGGATCGACGGCTACGCCGCGGTCGGTGGTGATGTCCAGGTCCGCGATGCGGACGAGGGAGATGTCCAGGCCCGTCCGCGCCAGGAGGAGGCCGCGGTTCTTCTGCAGGATCTCGGCGACCCCGGCGCCGACGGTGCCGAAGCCAACGATTGCAACGCCAACTTTCTTCATGTTGCCCAAACCTTTTCCTTAAGTGACACTAGTGCTTGAAGGAGCGCTGGCCGGTGAAGACCATCGCCACGCCGGCGTCGTTGCAGCAGTCGATCACGTCCCAGTCGCGGATCGCGCCGCCGGGCTGCACGATCGAGGTGATTCCCTCGCGGATACCGACCTCCGCGCCGTCGCGGAAGGGGAAGAATGCGTCGGAGACCATGGCGCAGCCGGGGAGGCCGCCCTTTTCGGCCTTTGTCTGCTCCATGATTTCGGCCTGCTTCTTCGCGCCGTCATCCTCGCCGAATACGAGCCTGAGGTCGTTGAAGGGCTTGCCGTATTTCTCCCAGGCGATCCAGTCGGCGTGCTTGGTGTAGGCCTTGTCGCGGGCGATTTCGGCCACGCCGACGCGGTCCTGCTCGCCGGTGCCGATGCCAACGGTGCAGCCGTCCTTCACGTAGAGGACGGAGTTCGAGGTTACGCCGGCCTCGACGAGCCAGCCGAAGATGAGGTCGTCGTATTCCTTGGGCGTGGGGAGGCGCTTGATGCGGTGCTCCTCCATGCGGACCTCGCCCGTGGCCTTGTCGGTGACCTTGCGGATGCAGGAGGCGGGCATGAGGTCTTCGGGGCGGCGGGCGTTGGCGGAGAAGGATGCCTGCGCCACGATGCCGCCGTCGATGAGCGACTTGAAGTCGATTACGCGCTTGGCGACGAAGTCCCGCAGGCGGGCGATGTCGCGGATGCGGAAGACGCGGAGATTCTTCTTCTGCGCGAAGAGGTCCATGACGCCGGGGGCGAACTCGGGCGCGACGACGACTTCGGCGTAGTTCTCGCAGATGAGCTTGGCGGTTTCAATGTCGCACTCGCGGTTGAGGGCGATCGCGCCGCCGAATGCCGCAAGGCGGTCGGCCTTGTTGGCGCGGAAGTACGCCTCGGCCAGGGTGGAGCCAAGCGCAACGCCGCAGGGGTTGTTGTGCTTGACGATGACGGCGCAGGGCTTGTCCATCAGGTAGCGCAGGATGTTCAGGGCGTTGTCGGTGTCGGTGACGTTGGTCTTGCCGGGGTGCTTGCCGGACTGGAGCAGTTCGGGCAGCGAGGCGAGGGTCTGGCCGGGCTGGAGCAGCTCGACGTCGCCGAGGACGAGGTTGCCGCCGACGAGGCGGTAAAGCGCGGCCTCCTGGCCGGGGTTCTCGCCGTAGCGGAGGCCCTTCGCCACGCCGTCGATCACCCAAGATACCTTCTCGTAGCTGAGCGTCTGCCTGGCGTCGCCGTCAATGAAGGAGATTTCCATCTGCGGGGCGAAGTGGTCGTCCATGATGGTCTTGTAAGCTGCCTTGAGATCCATAGTGCCAATCCTTTTTTGCTAAGTTGAAAATGTTCCCGCAATTATACCAAAACGCAGCCAAACGCGGGACTCGGCGGCGAGTTTAGATTAAGGCGCTACCGCGCCGGAACCGTCGGGAGCCGGGATTCGGGAGCGGGGAGCCGCTGCGGGATTCGGGAGCCGGGATTCGGGAGCGGGGAGCGGCAGCGGGGCTACTTCACTGCAGCGATTGGCATTACCTTCGCGAACATCGAGCGGCTGTTCGTCCAGTCGGCCAGGAGCCTTTGCGCCGTTTCCGACGATGTCTGCGCCAAGTGTTCGCAGAGGAGCGCGAGCAGCGTCTCCTCGTCGGGCGAGCCCTCCTCGACGGGGAAGAGGTCCACGGAGTCGAGGTTGCAGTTGAGGTCGAGGGTCGCCGCCTTGTCATAGACGTAGGCCACGCCGCCGGTCATGCCGGCCGCGAAGTTCACGCCGACGGGGCCGAGGACGAGCGCGGTTCCGCCGGTCATGTATTCGAGGCCATGGTCGCCGACGCCCTCGACAGTGAGGGTGGCGCCGGAGTTGCGGATGCCGAAGCGCTCGCCTGCCGTGCCGCCGACGTAGATGGCGCCGGAGGTCGCGCCGTAGGCGATGACATTGCCGACGTTGCCCGAAATGGCGATTACGCCGCCAGAGAGCGACTTGCCCACGTAGTCGTTGGCCTCGCCGTCGAGGTGGAAGGTGACGCCCCGCGCCAGGAAGGCGCCAAAGGACTGCCCGGCGGTTCCGGAGAAGTTCACGCGCAGTGCGCGTGAACCTCCACTTGCGGAGGATGGGCAGGGAGAACCTCCACTTGCGGAGGAGGGGGTGGCTTGGGAGGCTACGAGCCAGCCGGAGAGGGCGGCGCCAACGGAGCGATCGCGGTTGGCGATTTTGCGCTCCAGGACGGTTTCGCCGCGTTCCACGGCGGGGATAAGCTCGCGGGAGTCGTAGTTGTCACTAACCACGGAAGATTCGGAAGGAACGGAAACGTCTGCGGGATTGTTCGTGGTCGCCGATTGGAGAAGATCCCCGAAGTCGAAGATGGTGCCGTCGCGTGGAGCAAGGAGGTCGGCGCGGCCGCGCGCCTCCTCCAGCGACTTGAGGCCCAGCGAGGCGAGGATTTCGCGCACTTCCTCTGCCAGGAAGCGGAAGTAGCGCTGGAGGTGCTCGGGCTTTCCGGCGAACTTCGCCCGCAGCTCCGCCTTCTGGGTGGCGATGCCGACTGGGCAGCAGTTGAGGTTGCAGTTGCGGCACTGGACGCAGCCCAGCGAGACGAGCATCGAGGTACCGAAGGCGAACTCGTCCGCGCCGAGCATTGCGGCCATTACGATGTCGCGGCCCGTGCGGAGCTGGCCATCGACCTGGATGCGGACGCGGTGGCGGAGGTTGTTCTTCACCAGCGTCTGGTGCGCCTCCGCGAGGCCGACCTCCCACGGCAGGCCGGCGTGCTTCATCGAGGTGAGCGGCGCGGCGCCGGTGCCGCCGTCGAAGCCGGAGATCACGACGACGTCGGCGTGCGCCTTCGCCACGCCGGCGGCGATGGTGCCAACGCCCGCCTCGGAGACCAGCTTCACCGAGACGCGAGCCTCGGGGTTGGCGCACTTGAGGTCGTAGATGAGCTGCGCCAGGTCCTCGATGGAGTAGATGTCATGGTGGGGCGGCGGCGAGATGAGCGTGGTGCCAGGCTTGGCGTGGCGGAGGCGCGCCACGAGTTCGTTGACCTTGTGGCCGGGGAGCTGTCCGCCCTCGCCAGGCTTTGCGCCCTGCGCCAGCTTGATCTGGAGGTCCTTGGCCGAGCGCAGGTATTCGATGGTAACGCCGAAGCGGCCGGATGCGACCTGCTTGATGGCGCTGTTGCGGTCGGTTCCGAAACGCTCCGGGTCCTCGCCGCCTTCGCCTGAGTTCGACATCGTGCCAAGGCCGTTGAGCGCCAGCGCGATTGTCTCGTGCGCCTCCGGCGAGAGCGAGCCGAGCGACATCGCCCCGCCGACGAAGCGCTTGACGATGGAATCGACGGGCTCGAGATCAAGGTTTTTTTGACCTGAGACATGAGACTTGAGACCTGAAGATGGAAGGTTCTCGTCTCTCGTCTCTCGTCTCTTGTCCTTAAACTCCAAATACGACCTCAAAGTTATGTGGCTGTTCTTGTCGATGTCGTCGGTGTAGCGTTTGAAGCGGGCGTAGTCGTCGTGGCGCACTGCCTCGCGGAAGTCGATTACGCGCTGCGGCGTCCAGAGATGCTCCACGCCCTCCTTGCGGCAGCGATACTCGCCGCCGGGGGAAAGGGAAAGGGAAAGGGAAATGTTGCCAATGGTGCCAGTGTTGCCAGTTTCGGATTGGGAATTGATGTTGGCAGTTGGCAACATTTTCACATTGGCAAAATTCTCAATGTCTACCAGCTCAATCCCGCCGACTGGCGAGACGACTCCGCCGAAGTATTCGGCCATGATCTCCGGGCCGAGGCCGACGGCTTCGAAGATGCGCGCCGAGCGGTAGGAGCGGAGCGTCGAGATGCCCATCTTCGACATGATCTTCATGATGCCGTGGCAGACCGCAGAGACATAATTCACGGCGGCCTGGTGGGGCGAGATTTCCGGGCGGGCCGTCTTGCCGATTTCGGTGACGGTGGCCAGGGCGAGCCATGGATTGACGGCGGTCGCGCCGAAGCCGAGCAGCACTGCGAAGTGGTGGACTTCGCGCACTTCGCCCGATTCAACGACGATGCCGACCGACGGACGGACGCCCGCCTCGGCAAGCGCCTTGTTCACGGCCGCCACGGCGAGGAGGGATGGGATTCGATTGGCGGCATGGACAGAGGGGATGCGGGTGGAGCCATACGACTCCCTGTCGCTCAGGATGATGATCTTCGCGCCGTCATCGACAGCCTCCAGCGCTTCGGCCGCGAGGCGGGCGAGCGCGGCCCTGAGCCAACCCCGTTCCCCGTTCCGTTCCCCATTCCCCGTTCCCCGTTCCCCAATTTCAAGCGACAGCGTCTTGGCTGGGAAGTCCGGGATGTTCCGCATGCGGCTGAGTTCGTCGTCGGTAAGGACGGGGCGCGTCATCTTGACGAGGCGGGCGTGCTCGGGGGTCTCGCCGAGGATGTTGGCCTGGTTGCCGATGTAGGTCATGATCGACATCACCAGTTCCTCGCGGATGGGGTCTATCGGCGGGTTCGTGACTTGCGCGAATAGCTGGTGGAAGCAGTCGAAGAGGTTGAATCGGGCGCTGTTCCCCGTTCCCCGATTCCCGATTCCCGTTCCCCGTTCCCCGTTCCCCGTTCCCTTTAAGCACGCCAGCGCCGCGTCGTTACCCATTGCGCCCACGGGTTCCTGGCCTGTTTCGGCCATGGGGCGCAGGATAAGCTCGATGTCCTCAAGCGACCAGCCGAAGCCGGCCTGCTGCGCGGCGACGGCCTTTTCGCCATCGGTTTCAGACGGCACGACTTCGGTGAAGAGGCCGGTAACGGGGATGTGGTTCTCCTTCACCCAGCGGCGGTATGGACGGCGGCGGGCGTAGAAGGTCTTGACCTCGGCGTCTTCCATCAGGCGGTGCTTTTCGAGGTCGAGCCAGAGAAGCGAGCCTGGGCGGAGGCGGCCGTGGCGCACCACGCTCTCAGGGGCGATGTCGAGGACGCCAGTCTCGGAAGCGAGGACGAAGAGGCCGTCCTTGGTGAGCGTCCAGCGGGCGGGGCGGAGGCTGTTGCGGTCGAGGGCCGCGCCAAGGCCGATGCCGTCGGTGAAGGCCACGGCGGCGGGGCCGTCCCACGGCTCCATCAGGGCGGAGTGGTATTCGTAGAAGGCGCGGACATCGTGGCCGACATGGTATTTTGTGCCCCATGCCTGCGGGATGAGCATCATCATCGCGTGCGGGGCGTCGCGTCCGGCGGATACGAGCAGCTCGAACATGTTGTCGAGCGAGGCGGAGTCCGACTGTCCGCCATGGACGACGGGAAGTAGCTTCTTGATGTCGTCGCCGAAGAGGGGCGATGCCAGCGATGGCTCGCGGGCGGCGAGGGCGTTGAGGTTGCCCTTAAGGGCGTTGATCTCGCCGTTGTGGGCTAGGCAGCGGAAGGGGTGCGCCAGCTCCCAGGTGGGGAAGGTGTTCGTGGAGTAGCGCTGGTGGACGATTGCGAAGGGCGAGATGAAGTCCCTGTTGGAGAGGTCCGGGTAGAACTTCTCGATCTGCGTGGCGAGGAGCAGGCCCTTGTAAACTATGGTGCGGGAGGAGCAGGAGCAGACGTATGTGCTACGGGTGGCCTTCTCGATTTGGCGGCGTATCACGTAGAGGCGGCGCTCGAAGTCGGGGCTGTCTTTTCGATTGCAGTCGGCTGCCGATTGCAGTCGGTTGCCGATGAACAGCTGCCTTATCTTCGGCATTACGGCGCGGGCGTCATGGCCGATGGCCGACGGGTCGGTGGGCACGTCGCGCCAGGCGAGGACTTCGCAGCCCTCGGCGCGGACGGCCGCCTCGATGGCCTCCTCCTCGCCGACTCCGCCGAAGATCATCGCAATGCCGAAAGGGGCATTGAAAGTTGCCATTGTGGAATTGGCTTCTGGCAACATTTTCACATTGGCACCATTTTTTAAAATATTCTCGAAGAATTTGCGAGGGATCCTCAGCAGAAGACCGGCGCCGTCGCCGGTCTCGGGGTCGTTGCCGGTGGCGCCGCGGTGCATGAGGCGCTTCAGGACGGTCATGCCCGCCGTCACAATCTCGTGCGTCGCCTCGCCAGAGAGGTTCGCAACCATTCCCACGCCGCATGCGTCATGCTCGTATTCGCGCCTGTAAAGGCCCTCGTTTCGCTGCCCGTCTTCCATCTTTCTGAATCTCCTAAACAATAATCAATAGAAGATAGCAGATGCCGTGCCAATGTCGCGGCGAGGGAAAAAAGGGGGGCTGGTGATTACAAATTTTGTAAAAGGGCCTCGGCGGCCATTTCCAAAATTCGCATTTGGGGCGTCACTTCGCCGATTCGGCGTCGTGGAGGAGCTTGCTCTCAACGGAGTCGAGGAGGGCGAGCCAGCTGGCCTCGATGATGTCGCAGGAGACGCCTACGGTGTTCCAGATGCGGGCGCCGTCGGTCGATTCGATCATGACGCGCACGATGGAGGCCGTGGCGGCGCCGGTGTCGATGACGCGCACCTTGAAGTCGGTGAGCTTCATCTCGGCGAGGCGCGGGTAGAATTTCTCCAAAGCTTTGCGGAGGGCGCGGTCGAGGGCGTTGACGGGGCCGTTGCCCTCGGCGGCGGTGATTTCCTCCTCGCCGTTGGCCGAGACTTTGATCATGGCCGATGTGTTGCGGTCATGGGTCTCGCCAACGGAGAGTTCGGCGACCAGGCGGAAGCGCTCCAGCTCGAAGAAGGGCGGATAGGGGCGGAGCGTCTTGCGGACGAGAATCTCGAAGGAGCCGTCGGCGCCCTCGAACTGCCATCCGCGCTGCTCGAGCTCCTTCAGCCGCGCCAGGACGCGCCCCACGCCCTCGTCGTCGCGGATGAGGCCGGGGAGGATGGCGTTGATGCGGTCGATGAGGGCGCTGCGCCCGGCCATCTCGCTCACGAGGAAGCGGCGCGCGTTGCCCACGCTCTCCGGCTTGACGTGCTCGAAGGAGGAGGCGAACTTGCGGACGCCGTCGGCGTGCATCCCGCCCTTGTGGGCGAAGGCGCGGCGGCCGACGGATGGCGCGCCGCCGGAGAGGGTGATGTTGCAGATGGCGGCGACTTGGCGCACCGTGCCGGTGAGGGAGGCGAGGCGGTCGGCGGGGATGCAGCCGATGCCGCGCTTCAGCTGGAGGTTCCCGATGAGGGTGGCGAGGTTGGCGTTGCCGCAGCGCTCGCCAAAGCCGCAGAGGGTGCCCTGGACATGGGTGGCGCCGGCCTCGACGGCGGCCATGGTGTTGGCCACGGCCAGGCCGGTGTCGTCGTGGCAGTGGATGCCAACGGCGCAGCGTCCGGCCGCGAGGCGCGCCACTGCGGCGGTGGCCTCGGCCACCTGCGCCGGGAAGGCGCCGCCGTTGGTCTCGCAGAGGCAGAGGACAGAGGCACCGGCCTCCATAGCGACGCGGCAGACGGAAAGGGCGTATTCGGGGTCGTCGGCATAGCCGTCGAAGAAGTGCTCGGCGTCGAAGATGACGCGGCGACCGGCGGCGGCCAGGAAGGACACGGACTCCCGCACGATGCGCAGGTTTTCGTCGAGGGTCGTCTCCAGGACCTTCTCCACATGGAGGCGCCATGCCTTGCCGAAGAGCGAGACGACGGGCGTTGAGGCGGCGAGCAGGGCGGCGAGGGATGTGTCGGTTGCGGCCTTGCCGCCCGGGCGCATCGTGGGGCCGAAGGCCACCAGGGTGGAGTTCGTGAGGCGCAGGTCAGCGGCGGCCGCGAAGAACTCGGTGTCCTTGGGCGTGGCTCCCGGCATGCCCGCCTCAATCAGCGGGATGCCCAGGCCGTCGAGCGCGCGGGCCAGGGCTATCTTGTCCTGGAGGGAGAATGAGATAGACTCCGCCTGCGCGCCGTCGCGCAGCGTCGTGTCAAGGATTTCTAGTTTTCCACCGTTGCCGTTCATCTGCCTTTATCCGCCCACCATTCTATCAAATGCTGCGGCGATGTGGTAGAATAGAGGCATGAAAAACAGCCAAGCCAGAACGGCGGAGATAACCCGCGAGACGCGCGAGACGCAAATATCCATCTCCCTCAACCTCGATGGAACGGGAGCGCGGGACATCTCCACTAGCATCCCTTTCCTTGACCACATGCTCGAGCTTTTCGCCCGCCATTCGCTCATCGACCTCAAAGTCCGCGCGAAGGGCGACCGCGAGGTTGACGACCACCACCTCGTCGAGGACTTGGGCATCGTGCTGGGCGACTGCATCGACCGCGCCCTTGGCGACCGCCGCGGCATCAGGCGCTACGGGTTCTTCATCCTCCCCATAGACGAGGCGCTCACCCGCGTGGCGCTTGACCTCTCAGGGCGGCCATACCTCGTCTATTCCATCAAGAACGACCGCGACTTCGTCGGGCAGTTCGACATCCGGCTCGTCGAGGAGTTCTTCCGCTCAGTCTGCAACCAGGTGAAGATGAACCTCCACATCCTGAACGAATACGGCGACGAGAACCACCACATCGTGGAGTCCGTCTTCAAGGCCTTCGCGCGCGCCATGCGCATGGCCGTGGAGCACGACCCCCGCGACGAGGGCATCCCTTCAAGCAAGGGAATTATTTAAGAAAGGAAAACAAATCATGAACGGTAAAGTCAATGCATTGGCAATCGCGGCGCTGTGCGCCGCATTCACCGCCAGCCAGGCGGGGGCGGCAATTAGTGTGGAGCAGGTGTCTGAAATCACTCGGCCAGCCTCTTCAGTTGTGTCTAATCAGTTAAGCGGCATTACGTGGGCTGGGGGAAACTTGTATTATGCTGTTGACGACACGGATAAGAAACTCTATCCGCTAACAATCGCCATTAACCGCGAGAACGGTGAGATTACGGCAAGCGACTTCAAGTGGGGGACAGGAGTTGTTCTTTCTAGGGCTTCCGATGCTGAGGGATGTGCCTATGATCCCGCTTCAGGCACTGTTTGGGTGTCTGATGAAAGTGGGTCGACTATACGGGAATACAACCCAACAAATGGGACGCTCCTTCGCACAGCTCCTGTCCCCAGTCTTTTTAATCAAAAGAAGCGAGGGAATTTTAGTCTTGAATCCCTGACGATTTCGGGAGACGGTTACACGATGTGGACGGCCAACGAAGAGGCTCTTACTTCTGATGGACCGATTTCAACAAATACCGTAGGATGTCTTGTGCGATTGACAAAGTTCACCCGATCATCCGTTTACCACAATTGGACGCATGTTGGTCAGTGGGCCTATCGCACGGATCCTTTCGTTGGTAGCGACTACAAAAACGGACGTCGCAGTGGCGTTGCCGACCTGCTTGCCCTCCCGGATGGATCGCTCTTTGTTCTAGAACGTGAAATGAGTTGCAAGAGTTCGTTTATTATCATCGACATCCCAAGTTTCCGCATGCGTCTTTACAAGGTTGATTCCAGCCAGTTCTCTCCTGAAAAAGATGTTTCCGGTTTAGCCTCATTGCCAAGCGGGTATTCTTCCGTTGTATCAAAAGGATCCGCGCTTTTTGATAACCAAAGCGAAGAAAGTATGGCTAATTGGGAGTCGATATGCCTTGGACCATGCCTCAATAATGGGGCTATCGCGCTAGTTCTTGTTTCGGATGCAGGTAGTTCCGCTGACTCTTCTGCCATGACAATGAAGCTTTCAGGCCTCAATGTACGGACGATTAATTTCGTTGGTCCTATGGGCTGCGAGCCGTCGGGTAGTCCATACCGCTATGTGAACAACGCCTCCGTCACGGCTACGCTCCCCGGCGCGGGGAACCTCCACTATGAGACGAACCTTGTCGCCCATGCCACGTGGTCTCTTTCTGGCGGACGCAAAGGCGAAGGCGCCACGGCCAACTTCACTGTCACGGACGACGAGACTTTCACATGGTCCGGCACGACGAACGCCTTGCTGCCGCTGGTGGCGGCGGATTCGTTCGAGCGCATTGCCGTCAACACCGAGGCCGACAGCCTTGCCGGTTGGAGCGGCGATGGCGTAGTCGCGGCGGCGTCTTACTCCCCCGCGCTGCCTCCAGGCTACCCGCTCTCCCATGAGACGCACGACCAGATTCTAATGGTCGATGGCGACGTTTCGCGCACATACGACACCGACATCGCCAGTGGTGTCTTTTTTGATGCAATGCTCCGCGCCACCCTCCCCACGGCCGATTCGCCGGTTGCCGACATCGAGGAGGGCATTGTGGCCTTCCACTTCGACGAGGAAGGCCACCCGGTACTCCAGCACGGCGACCGCAGCGCCTCGGCAATTCTCAGGAGGGCGCGC
Source organism: Kiritimatiellia bacterium (assembly GCA_017962605.1). Classification (GTDB taxonomy): domain Bacteria; phylum Verrucomicrobiota; class Kiritimatiellia; order RFP12; family JAAYLN01; genus RGIG5952. Next base: position 23,370 of record JAGCUY010000014.1, read on the forward strand.
TCCGGCGAAGGCGGCAACGATCCCATCCGTACCGTCCTTTCTGAAAATACCTACACGAACGGGCAGTGGCTGCGCCTGACAATCAAGATTGAGAAAACGAACACCGCCTGGTGCCATGTCAGCATCGATGGGGAAGCCTGTGTCACGGCGGATGGCGCGCGTCTTCCTTCGGACCCCTCCGGCGCTGGTGCCTGGTATCGTTCGCTTTCGACGAGCAATAAGGTTTCCGCGATTGACTTGAAAGGGACGGGTGCGGTTGATGACGTGACGCTCTACACGGCTACCGGCGAACCAGAGTTCGACAACAACGACAATGCCACCACGAACTCCGTCCCCTATCAGTGGCTCTACGACAACGGGCTGCCGTTCGACACCGAACTCGACGTCGATGGCGACGGGGCCTCTTCTGAGGAGGAGTGGAGGAATGGCAACCACTCGACAAATCCGTGGGACAAATCCGACAATCCTAAGTCTCGGACAATCACGGTCTTCACCATCCAGTAATGGTGCGTGTTAAAGCAAAAGGACTGGCCGTTGCGGCGCTTTTCGCCGCAACGGCCGCCTGCGCATACGCCGAACTGGGCGTCTCATTCGTGGGCTATGTGCAGCGCGACCCCGTGACCAACGCCGTTGAGATCAGTGGCGTCACCTGGGCCGGCGGCGACCTCTACTACGCCGTCGACGACGAGGGCGCGAGGCTAATTTTCCCGCTGACAATCGCCATCGACCCGGCGACCGGCAAAATCTCCTCCCACTCCATAGGCGAGGGGGTCGTCGTGGCCGGGGCCGTGGACATGGAGGGCTGCGCCTACGACCCGATCTCAGGCAACGTCTGGGTCTCCGACGAGGGCCAGCACAAGATGTACAAGCCGCTCCCGAAGATCCGCGAGATAGACCAGAAAACGGGGAAGGCGATTCGCAGCCTGCCCATCCCGCCAGTCCAGTATGAACGCTACGGGAACTTCAGCTTCGAGGCCCTGACGATGTCCGGCGACGGCCTGACCATGTGGACTTGCAACGAGGAGGCGCTGAAGTGCGACGGGCCGAGGGCGTCTCTCGAAGCGGGTTCGACTGTCCGCCTGACCAAGTTCACGCGCCCAAGCGGCGATGGCGACTGGAAGGAGGAAGGCGAGTGGGCATACGTCACCGACCCAATCCAGGGCCGGCTCTACGCCAATCGCTCGCGCAGCGGCGTCTCCGCACTGTGCGTGCTGCCGGACGGAACGCTCCTCGCGCTGGAGCGGGAGCTCCACAGCCAGAAGGGGCCGTTCATCCAGCTGCCCGATTTCCGGCTTCGCATCTACCAGGTCGATTTCACCGGCGCAACGGAGATATCCTCTTTCCCCGCGCTGACGAACGCCACGTTCAAGGCCACGTCCAAGCGCTTGCTGATAGAGAGAGACACCGGCTTCGCCAACTACGAGGGGATGTGCCTCGGGCCGCGCCTTGACGACGGGTCAAGCGCCCTCGTGCTTGTCAGCGACGGCGGTAACGATGCGAAGAAGGAAATAATGACGATGAGGCTGACGGGCCTTGACGTCAAATCGCGGCCATGATGGCGGCGTAGAGGTCGTCGTATTCCTCGAACGCGGGGACATCCGGGTTGGCGAGGCGTATCTTCTCCGGCGAGCGGAAGAGGAATCCGGCCTTGGATGCGCGGATCATTTCGAGGTCGTTGTAGCTGTCGCCGGCGGCGATGGTCTCGACGCCGCCGCAGGCCTGGAGCCCGTGGACGGTGTCGAGCTTCGTGTGGGCCGAGCGCAGCTTGTAGCCGCACATGAAGCCGTCGGCGTCGATCTCGACCGTGTTGTGGAAGAGCGTCGGCCAGCCCATCTTGCGCATGAGGGGGCGGCCGAAGACGTCGAAGGTGTCGGAGATGATGACCATCTGCGTCTTTTCGCGGAGACGGTTGAGGAAATCGACTGCGCCAGGGTAGGGCTCGATGGAGTCAATGACGCCGATTACCTTGTCAAGCGTGAGTCTGTGCTTGCGCAGCAGGTCGATGCGATAGTGCATCAGCTTGTCAAAGTTCGGCTCGTCGCGTGTGGTGCGGCGGAACTCGGGGATGCCGACCTTCTCGGCGAAGGTGATCCAAATTTCGGGGACGAGGACGCCCTCCATGTCAAGGCAGACGATAGTCATTGTTGCTTTTCTCCAAATTCTGAAGCGGTGAATATGCTATCATATATCAATTGCTGAGGCAAGGCGGCATTGACGCCGCGAAAGTGAAGGACGCTAAAAAATGGAAGTATTGGGCTTTCAAGAATATGATATAATGCTTTAATATTTTTTAGGAAATAGGATTAAACATGGCCGATACTGACCAAAATACTCAGGCTTACCTCGCACGCATCAGGCGGACAATCGAGGAGAGCGAGCGCATGGTGGAGGCTGTCAAGCTGCGCATGGCGGAGACTGACCGCATGCTTGAGAAGCAGGGCCTGACACGCGAGCAGGTGATGAACTTCTCCTTCTCGCCCGAACAGCGCGAGCTCGTGAACCGCGAACTGGCGCGGAACGGGATGGAGCCGCTGGAGGACGATGAATCTCACACAGAGTCGCAGAGAGACAGAGAGCGCCGAGACTTTTCAGATTTCTCCGCATCCTCGGCGCTCTCCGCGTCTCTGCGTGAGACGAATCAATCCTCCGAACTGGCCGAGCGGCAGCGTAAATTCGGCATGATGATGAAACCTTTTCAAATCTAACGTGTATTAATGGCACAAAGGAGTTAAACAACTATGAGTATCGAAATTGATTCATCAAGGCTATCGGCATCAATCCAGACGCAATCCCAGGACGCCACGACCGGCACGGCAGCCAGCAAGGCGCTTGCGTCGCTCTTCGGGAAGGGGGCGTCGGTCTCGGTCATGAGCGGCGCCAAGACCGACCTCGAGGCGCTTGTCCAAAAGCTGAGGAACGAGAGTGCGCGGGCGAAGTTCTCACTTCTGCTGACGTCGCTCACCGCGATCGGGCAGTCGATGACGGACATCCAGAAGCGCACCCTCGAGCAGGGCGTCGCCCTCTCTGAAAAGCTGGAGGAGCTGACCAAGGACCTCGACGACTACTCCTCCGAACTTGCGAAGGACAAGGCCGCCATGGCTCTCCTCCAGGCGAAGATCGATTTGCTGACAAAGCAGATCGAGCAGGCCGTCGAGGACGGCAAGGAGCACAACGAACTCGTCGCGGAGATGAAGCGCGTCCGCGAGGAAATGGACGAAAAGAAACGCGTCATCTCCGACACCATTGGCAAAATCCAGTCAACGGAGAACGAAATCGCGTCCGTCAACGGCCAGATTTCGGCGCTCGTGTCCTCCATTGGCGAGAACGCGATCAAGTCTATCGCGAACGAACTCGCGACCCTTTCCGATCCCGAAAAGGCCGAACGTCCCGCCGAGGCGGCGAAGGAGGAAGAAAAGAAAGCCGAGATCGATCCCTTCGCGGCGATCCGCGATTCGCTCGACAAGATCGACCGCGACATCCGGGAAACCATCGAGGAAAACCGCGTGGAAATGGTCTAACTTCACTCTTCACCTTCAACTTTTCAACCTTTCAACCTTTCAACTTCACTTAAGGAGAAACTACAATGGACAAAGTCACTGAACAAAAGATAACGGATGCAGCGAAGGCGTTTGCCAGCGGCGCGACGATGAAAGAGGTCAAGGGAATCACCAACGACGAGCTCGAGGCCGTCTATTCCCTTGGGTTCGGCTACTACAACACGGGCAAGTTCGACGACGCCCAGAAGCTTTTCGAGTTCCTGGTTCTCTTCGACCACCTGAACACGAAATACTGGTTCGCGCTCGGCGCCGTCCAGCAGGCGAAGAAGGATTTCCAGAAAGCGATAGCCTCCTACGGCTACTCCTCGTTCCTCGACCTTGAGAACCCGAAGCCGCAGTTCCACGCGGCGGAGTGCTTCCTCGCGCTCGGCGACAAGTCGAACGCCGCCAGCGCCCTCCTGGCCTTGGAGCAGTATGCGCCGCAGAACACGGAAATCGGCCGCGAATACCGCGCGAAGGCCGCGAAGCTGCGCGGACTCATCGGCGAAGAGGCCTTCGCCGTCGATGGCGAAGAAGAAAAAAAATAGTTGTAACCATTGGGCCGCCTGTGTGTAATCATAGGTGAACTAGAAAAGCTAGAAGTTCTAGAACGGCTAGAAGAACTAGACATCTAGACCAACCCCATAAGGAGTAAAACAATGGCAATGGACGTTAGCAACACAGTAAAGGCGCCGCAGACGATGGGCGCGACTCTCGACCAGTTCTCCAAACTGGCGGGCGATTCAACGAAGACGAAGGAAGTCCTGGGCAAGGCGCTCGAAGTCCTCGCCGGCGCGAATGTGAAGATCATGCGCACCGACGACACCTCGGCGACCGGCGTTGGCGAAAAGAAGACCACCGGCGCGACCAATGTCCCCTCGCTGGACAACCCCGCCGACCTGAAGCAGCTTGAGCAGAACCTCGAAAAGCTGCTCTCCTACCTCCAGATGGACAACGAGGAGCGCCAGACCGAAATGGCCAAGGACCGCATCGAAATCCAGAAGGACACAATCGACACAGAGCGCAAGAACCGCTCCGAGAAGATCGACAAGTCGCTTAAGGACATGGACAAGGCGGCCGAGTCTCGCAAGGCGAGCAAGGTCTTCGGCTGGCTGATGACGGCTCTCGCGGTCGTCGCGGCGGTCGTGGCGTGCGTCGCCACCGGTGGCTTGGCGGTCGGTCCTGTCGTCGGCGCCGGCATCGCCATCGCCTGCCAGGTGCTGAACGAGACTGGCGTGATGGACAAGATTGTCGGAAAGCTGGCGGAAGGTCTCCAGGGCCTTGGCATGAGCAAGCAGGCCGCGCAGATCTTGGCGCAGGTTCTCATCACCGTGGCCATCATGGCGGCTTCCCTTGGCTCCGGCCTCGCGGGCGGCGGGGCGTCGGCGGTTTCGAATGCGGTCAAGGGCGCTGCGGAGACCATGGAGAAGGTGCGCGCGGCAATCGCGATCGCCACGTTGGTCGTCGGCACGGCCTCTACCATCACTGGAGGCGTCGGCGCCTACCAGAACTACAAGGCCGGGATGTCCCAGGCGGACGTCAAGGAGACGGAGAAGATCATCGCTGCGCTCAAGCAGCAACTCGAGGAGAGCGAAGATGAACTCAACCAGATCCTCGAGATGCTCCAGAACGCGGTCGCCCAGGTCGCGGAGCTGCTCTCGTCCGCTACGAACACGTCGAACGAGATTGCGCAGAACATCGGCGCAATGGCGTAGGAACATTGAAGTTTGGAAGTTTAGAAGTTTGGCGCTGACGCGCCTTGGAAGTTTGGAAATTCAACGCCAAACGACCAAACGAATAAACGACCAAACGGTAAAACGAATAAACGACCCAACGAAGAAAGGGATTAACCATGAGCATCCAAGTCAATGCAAACGCAACTGCGGTAAATTGGGAGTCACTGCTGAACAAGCTCGGCGAAGTCACGAAGACTCAGGGCACCGAGGGTGCGGCCGGGACGACCAATATCACCATCATGACGAAAGTCGATGGCGTAGATACGCCGATGACGATCAGGATCCCGGACGACCTGGAAGTGCCCAGCAAGGTTGACCAGGCGGCGATTGACTCGCTATGCGCGAAGCTGTCCGCCGACACCGGCCTCAACCTCACCGAGGAGCAGATCGAGCAGTTCCACGAAGCGCTCACGAACGCGCTCAACGAGACGCTCTCCGCAGCCGGTTCGGGCAAGTCGGCCAAGGCGAACGCGATGTTCGACCTCTACAAGCTCATGGCGCTTCTCGTGGAGGTCGCGCAGAAACAGCGCGACGCCAACCGCGAAATGCGCCAGTCAGAGAGCCAGGCGATCCAGGCGAGCATCCTCTCCCAGGCGCAGGCGCAGCGCGACGCCGCGATTACCGGTATGATCGCCGGCGCGATCTGCTGCGCGGTTCAGGTCGTCGCCACCATCGCCGTGATGGCCAAGGAGGGAGCGGCCTTCAAGGAGCAGGTCTCCTCACTCGAGACGAGCGGCGTCAACAATGCCAAGACCACGCTCACGCAGAAGACCGAGGCGCTCAAGACCTTCCAGTCCGACATCATGCAAGGCGCGGACGCGAGGGGTGTGCCGCTCACGCCGGAGGCGCGCAACATGAGGATCGCCGAGCTGAAGGCTGAGGTCAAGACGGCCATGAAGGGCGTCGAGGAGGCGCAGACCCTGCGCCAGTCCGATGTGTCCTACTTGAAGGCCACGCATACAATCAACAACGCCCAGGCCGTTAACGGCCTCATAAGCGCGATTGGCAGCATGGCGCAGAGCTTCATCCAGAACGCGGTGCAGCTCCAGCAGGCGGACGCCACCATGGAGGGCGCCGAGCAGCAGAAGAAGCAGGAGGAACTCGACCAGACGAAGGATCTCTTCAACCAGGCCGAGGAACTCGTGAACAGCGTCGTCCAGCTGATGCGCGCCATCAGCCAGGCCGAGACGCAGTCGATGCGCGACGCAATCCAGGCTTAGCGTGTTGAAAGTCCGCATCCGGGGTGCGCCGCAAAGACTGCGGCGCGCCCCGCTTGCAATCGGCGGGGAATTTTGGGAGAATTATATCTGAATTATGAAATTCTCACTGCCAGTAGTCATCGTGGCAATCGCCATGGCCGCCACAGCCGCCTTCGCCGGAGCAGTCCGGACGGAGAAGGGGATTCCATATTCAGAGCGCGCCGGGTGCGTGCTCGACGTGCGCGTTCCCGAAGGCGAGACGAACTTCCCCACGGTGGTATGGTTACATGGCGGCGGGCTCACAGGCGGCTCGCGCCACTTCGTGCCGCTGGCGGACACCGGCATAGCCCAGGTGGCGGTGGAATACCGCCTTCTAGGAAAAGGCGCCGCCGAGGCCGCCGACTGCATCGGGGACGCCGCGGCCGCTGTCGCGTGGACGCTCGCGCACATCGCCGAATACGGCGGCGACCCGGCAAGGGTCTTCGTCTCCGGCCACAGCGCCGGCGCATATCTGACGATGATGGTGGGGATGGATCCCCAGTGGCTCGCCGCCGTCGGCGCGAAGAACACCGACATCGCCGGGCTGATTCCGATTTCCGGCCAGGCGACCAAGCACTACAACGTGCGCAAGTTCTCGGGCGACGGCGACCCGCAGTACCAGCCTAAGATAGACGGCCTCGCGCCGCTGGCGCATGTCGGCAAGGACTTCCCGCCAATCGTCAGCATCTGCGGGGAGCCGCCATACGAGTGGAAGGCGCGCGCCGAGGAGAACCGCCTGCTGATCGCGTCGTGCGTGGCGATGGGGCATTCCTTCGCCCGCTATGTCGAATGTCCGCTTTGCGACCACGGACGCGTCGCAGCCGCCGCGCGCCCATACATTGAAATGTTCGTTAGGGGGAAGCTGCCCTAAGCGCGGCAGGCCGCGCCAAAGGGAAAAAGGAGACAACACCGTGAGCAACTCGTTGATACAAACTGAAGCACTGTCTGGATGCTCCGTTTACGGCGTGAAGCAGGTGCAGTACACCGTGGACGGCGTTTCGGGCAAGGACTACGCCGCCGCTCTCACCGCCGCAGCCTTCAAGGAGGCGGCGGCGATAGAGGTGGCCGTCTCCGGCTACGCCGAGGTCGTCCGCCAGCGAATCCGCAAGCTTGAGGACCTGGGCAGCGTGATGGCCGCCCTCAACTACGCCGTGTCCAACCTGAAGATCAAAGATCAGGAATCCGGCGACACGGCCTCGGTCCCCAATGCCGTATTGGTGAGTTCAACGGCGCAGAAATACGGCATCGACGGCATCTCAAGCATCATGACCCGCAGGAGCCTCTACAACAAGCAGAACGAGGTGCAGTATGCGATGGACAAGGAGGACAACGACCTGAAGCAGGATTCCGTTTCGCTGAACTCCTACATGTCCAAGCGCGACAACTCCTTCTCGACGGCGGCAAAACTTGTCAAGAAGGCTTCCAACGCGTCCGACAGCGCGATAGGGAACATCGGGTGAAAAGTAAAAAGTCAAAAGTCAAAAGTCAAAAGTCTTTGGCCAAAGATTAATAACTTTTCAACTTCCGACTTCCGACTTTCGACTTCCGACTTTCGACGTTCGACTTTCGACTAATTTAGGAGGAACTATGGCAACGGTAGAAAAACAAGCACCGGTGGCGCTCAGCCAGAACTGGGGCGTGAGCTTCAGCGACTACAAGGTGAACGGCCAATTGGTCGATTTCCAGGACCTCATGATCGTCATCAGCGAGAAGCGCGCCGTCACGGTCGAGGGCGAGGTGACGCCGCTCACGGCGCGCATCAAGAACCGCAACGCCGAACTTGACAAGCTCGGCTCCCTCCTCGCGATTTTCACCAAGGCGCAGGCGAATTTCAAAAGCGATGCCGCTGGCAGCGATACAACGGGGGTGTCTGGCATTACATCCGACCAGTGGCAGCTGCTCCGCCAGGCATACATCAAGCGCGGCGGCGACGACCCCGGCGCCACGTGGCGCCCTAGCTGGGCGAACGACAACTGGTCAAAGTCCAGCATCGAGGGCGTGATACAGGCGCTGAAGTCGATGATCGACACGCGCAACAACGAGGCGCAGACGGACATGACGCGCCTCCAGTCGCTTGTTGACCGCCGCGCCGAGTCCTATTCGACGGCCTCGAACCTGATGAGCGCCGTCAGCGACACGAGGAGCAATTTGATTAGGAACCTGTAGTCATGATTGAATCGACAGTCATTGCAATCAACCGCAACGCGCCGCTCGGCGCGAATGCGATAAACCTTTATTCAACTGGCCAGGAGGGCGGCTCGAACCTCACCCTGAGCCAGCTCGTCATGTCGGTGTGCATCCGTTCCGCCGCCGCCTACGAGGCGGAGAGCGTCCTGAAGATGAACACGATGACGGCTGGTTCCGTCAAGCTCGACGAGGCGTCACAATGGATGGAGAAGATCGCCGCCGGGACGGCGGACTGGCCAACCGCGAAGGCCTATCTCACGGGGACGCTCGGAATCGCCGCCTCGGCGCTTCCTGACAACATCGACACGTATGCCAAGCGCATGGCGGCGGTCACGGCGCTCAAGGAGAAGGTCGATGCGCTCGCGCAGCAGCAGCAGCGCGACATGATCGACCTGCAGACGCTCGTCAACCGCCGCGACGTGGCCTATTCGACCTCGTCCAACGTCGTCCGCTCCCTCGGCACATCCATGGAGGCGGACGCGGCGAACTTCTAAACATCCAAACATCTAAACATCCAAGGCGCGTAGCGCCAAACTTCAAAACTTCTAAGGAGAACCCATGGCATTTGGAACAGTTGAATTCGATCTTTCGATGGTCAGCCCCGAAACGGGGGAGTTCCTGACCGCGAGGACATACACCGTCGCGGGCGTGACAAACGCCGACGGGTCGCTCCGCACGCTCTCCATCGGGCAGCTCGTGATGGCAATCTGCCTCCAGCGCGCGGCGGAACTCGAAACAAGCATCATCGCCCTCATGGAGGAGATGAACTCGACAAGCGCCAAGCTTGAGGACATGACGAAGATCGAACAGGCGGTGATCGACGATTTCACCTCCAACGCCAACGGCCATGCGTACAATGTCAACAATGTCTCGGTTTCGAGTTCGACGAACGCCGCCAAGCTTCTCCGCGACTTGGGGGTTCTCAATTCGACGCAGACCTACGTGCGCAACGATTCAATCCTGTCGAATGCCGACATCATGTATGACGACTTCATCACGAAGATCGAGGCGAAGATGGACGAGATGAACTCGTTCAGCCAGCAGAAGATGATCGAGCTCCAGTCGCTCACGAACAAGCGCGACCAGAGCTACGACATGATTTCGAATATCCTGAAGAGCCTCAACACGACGATGACCGGCAATGTCAATAATATGTAGGGGGAGAAGTTGGGAAGTTGAAAAGTTGAAAGGTTGAAAAGTCGGGAAGTTGGGAAGTTGAAAGGTTGAGAAGTTGGAAGTTTTTAAGTTCAGAGGCTTGACGGCAAGAACCAGGGCGTGGGCGAGAGTCCTCGCCGTGGTGGTTTCTGCCTTTGCGCCGCTGGTTGCGCGCGCGGGATTCACGTCAGAGGCGACGCTCAGTTCGTCGAGCGTCGGGGACAATCTCGCGAACGGCACGGTTTACGTCGTGTCGGGCGACGCCACTATCGAGCGGCCGTCGTATTCGGCGAACAGCGCCCTATACGTCAATGACAACGCCACCACGGTCATCTATGTCAAGAAGGGCTCGACGCTGACGGTCAAGGGCGGCAACGCGAGCGGCACGGAGAGCGCCGGCGCGGGCATCCGCCTCAACAACGGCGCGACGCTCGTCGTCACGGGGCAGGGGACGCTCAACGTCACGGGCGGCAACGCCGCGAACGGCGAAGGCGGCTACAACGGGACAAGCGGTTACTTCCGAAGCGGCCTCGATTACTGGACGGCGGGTTCCGGCGGCAAGGGCGGCTACGGCGGCGGCGGCGCGTCGGCGGCAATCGGCGGCGTCGGCGGCAATGGCGGCAACGGCGGCAACGGCGCCTCCTCCTCGGAAAACGAATGCCATTACTGGAGCAGAAACGAATATACCGGGAACGGTTCAGACGGCGGCGGCGGCTCCGGCGCCGGGAA
>JAGCUY010000126.1 GCA_017962605.1 Kiritimatiellia bacterium
CGACCAGACCGAAGTCACGTTCTGCGGCGGCGACCTGCCGACGTTGCCCCGCCGCCGCGGCATGATGGCGACCGACTACTACCACATCTCCCTTTCCCCCGACGTGACGGGCATCGAGAGCGCCCTCGCCCTCAAGAACGGCTACGCGCTCGGAATCGCGCTGACCGTCGGCCTCAACCAAAAGGAGCGCGGCCTGGACAGCGTCCTGCACTACAACAGCCAGGCGGGAGTCTTTGGCCAGGCGGTGAAGGAAATGTCGCGCCTGCTCGCCCTCCAGGGCGCGAATACGCTCGACAACCTCTGCGTCGGCGCCGGCGACCTCTACGTCACCGTCTATGGCGGCAGGACGCGCCTAGTGGGCATCCTTCTCGGACGCGGCCTCTCCATCACCGAGGCCAAGGCCGAACTCAAGGGCGTCACACTTGAGTCGCTGGTCGTCGCGGAGCGCGTCGGGCGCGCCGTCAAGGCCCGCATCGCCGCCGGTGGCCTGAACGCCGCCGACTTCCCGCTTCTCCTGCACATCGACCGCCTCCTTGCGGGGCAGGGGAGCGCGGATCTGCCATGGAACTCCTTCCGCTTCGAGCGCTCGGATTTTGCACTCGCCGCACCGTCCTGTGGTTTTGCACCCGCCGCTCCGGCGGCGGGTCGCGCAAACTTGCGCGAAAAGCCGCTGCCTAAACCGCTGATTCTCGCGCACCGTGGCGGCCGCGGCGAATACGACGACAACTCCGCCGGCGCATTCGCCGACGCCCTCGCCCACGGCATCCTCGGCGCCGAAACCGACGTGCGCCTCACCAAGGACGGCCACCTTATCATCATGCACGACCCCACCGTGGACCGCACCACCAACGGCACCGGCCCCATCGCCGAGATGACCCTTGCCGAAGCCACCGCGCTGCGCCTCAAGCGCTCTGGCGAGCATGTGCCGACCTTCCGCCAGTTCTGCGAGGTCTATCGCGGCCGTTCAGACGTTGACATCGAGATTGAAATGAAGCTCCATGGCGACGAGATGAAGCCCGAGGACCTCGATCTCTACATCCGCCTTCTCCATGACGAGGCGGCCGAGATTCTGGAACCCGGAACCTACGGCTTCACCAGCTTCTCCATCCCCACGCTCAAGCGCTTCCGCGAGCTATACCCAGATGCCAAGCTCGGCTTCATCTGCATGGAACTCACAGATAATGACATTCGCAAGGCGCTATCCGTCGGCTGCTTCCGCATCGCGCCTGAATGGAGCCAGGCGACAGGCCCGCTGGCCGTCGCCAAGGCCCATGCTGCTGGCCTTTCGGTGAACCTCTGGTGCAGCAACAGCCCCTTCATCTACGATACGGTGGCGGCCTGGGGCTCGGATGTCTCCACGAGCGACATCCCCCGCACAATCAAAGCATACGCGGACGGGCGCTAGCGCCCGTCCTTAGTTTTTTTCATTGCCGACGGCTCTACCGGAACAGACGGTAGAGCCAGTCGGAGACATCCTGATCCTGGGAAGGCGAAATGCCCTTCTCACCCTGCGCGTCGCAGAGGTCGGAAAGGATGTTGAAAGCCTCGCGAAGGACAATGTCCTTGCCGATGCCGTCGTCCTGGGTGTCCGCAACCCCACAAGGGGGTTGCGGCAAGTTGGCACTAGAGGAAGTATCCGCTGAATCAGAGGGCCCACAAGGAGGTTGCGGCAAGTTGGCATCAGAGGCTGGGGCTTCCGCAGCCCCAGACCCTCTCTGGCCAGGCTCAGCTTGGCCATCCAAACTATCCCCATTTTCAATATCCTCCTCTTCATCAAGGAGGTCGGATTCGCTGTCGAGGTCGTATTCGGCGTCGGCGCGCATGAGGGCCATGCGCTTTTCGTAGCAGAGGGGGAGTGTGGTGCGGTCGGTGATTTCGCGCACATGCTCCACGCGCTTGAGGTGGCGCTGCCATTCCTCGTTGTCGGCGAGACGGGCCGCAGATTTCTCCCTCAATCCGGGGATGAGGCTGCCAATGGGATAGGCAATCGAGTAGCCCAGCGGGGGAATGCGCGTCGCCGGAAGGGCGCTTGGCAGCTTGTCCTCGCCGATGTCCATGTATTCGAGGATGGATGGCAGGACAATGTCGCTTGAGACGCCGTCGATTTGCGTGGATCGGCCGTTTACGCGGTAGAAGGCGGCGATGGTGACCTTCAGCGTGCCGTAGGATTCATCGCCGTTGATGAGTGGCATCACATTCTGCACCGAACCTTTGCCGTGGCTCTTGGTGTCGCCCACGACAATGGCGCGACCATAGTCCTGGAGTGCCGCCGCAACAATTTCAGATGCGGAGGCCGAAGCGCGGTCGATCATGACTACGAGCGGCTTGCGGAAGGCTATGGACGGGTCGGTGTCGAGCAACGGCTGTGCGCCACGGCTCTCGCGGACGGCGACCATCGGTCCAATGCGGATGAAGGAACCTGCCAGGGTGACTGCCTCGCGCAGCGAGCCGCCGCCATTGCCGCGGAGATCAAGGATCATGCCCTCGACCTCGTCGTTGAAGCCGGCCATGATTGTCTTGACGTCCTCGGTGCAGCTGCGGAAGTTCTCGTCGCCAGGTTTGCCCATGGTGCCGTAGAAGGAGGGAAGGTCAACGTAGCCGAAGGCGCGTCCCTCTACGCGTACCACGCGGCCTGTTGCGGCGGACTCCTCAAGCTTGATGTCGTCGCGGATGAGGTCGACGACCTTGGTGGTGGTGCCGCTGGGGTCGGCGCCGCTGATGACATGCAGCACGACCTTGGTGCCCTTTTTGCCGCGTATGCGCTTCACGATCTTGTCGAGAGGCAGGTGAACGATGTCCTCGACGGGGTCGTCGCCCTGTCCGACGCCGAAGATCTTGTCGCCGTCGCGCAGGCGGATATCGCGTGTATCGCGGTCTGCTGGGCCGCCGGGGATGATTTTCACGATCTTCGCCATGCCGTCTTCGGATTGGAGCGTGGCGCCTATGCCGCAGAGGGTGAGGTTCATTTCGATGTTGAAGTCCTCGGTGCGCATTGGCGGCATGTAGGAGGAGTGGGGGTCATAGACTTCGGCGAATGCGCAGAGGAAGCGCTCGCTCACATAGTCGGCGTCGGCGTCGTTGACGATGCCGAGATACTGCTTGTAGCGGCGCCGCACCACGGCTTCGGGGGACATGTCGATGGCGGGAGGTGCATTGGTGGCGGAGTCCGCAACCCCACAAGGAGGTTGCGGCAAGTTGGTACTGGTGGCAGTATTCGCTGGTTCAGAAGGCCCGTGAAGGGGTTGCGGCAAGTTGGCACTAGAGGAAGTATCCGCTGAATCAGAGGGCCCACAAGGAGGTTGCGGCGTGTCGGCACTGGTGGCGGCAGCGGTGGCGTTGGTGGCGGCTGCCTTCTCCTCTGCGTAGTCGCGGGCGACGATGCGGGAGAGCAGTTCGCTCTTCATGCGGCGGCGCCAGAGTTCATCCTGGGCTGCGCGGTCTTCGGGCCAGGGGGCATCCTTGCGCTTCCAAGTGTATTCCTCGTCAACGGAGAAGTCCTGCTCCTGGTCGAGGAAGTTCTCGACAAAGGCTGCCCGTTCGCGCAGCCGTTCGCGGAAGCGCTCGAATACTGTGACGGCAAACTCCATGTCGCCGCGCTTTAGGTCGGTGTGGAGTTTCTCCTGCCAGGGGAGGAATGAGTCGATATCTGATTGCAGGAAGATGCTGTGGTCGTAGTCCAGACGCGAGATGTAGTTCGACCATGCCTGGCGGGAAACCGAAACATCGAGCGGCTTCTGCAGGAAGTGGCGCGTTTCAAGGAGGAGGGCGAAACGGCGGCACAGACGCGGGAAGTTGTCGGGGATTTCCAGCGAGGCAATGCGGGTGGGCGCGGTGTCGTCGTAAAGGCTTTCCTCTGGGGCCTCTGGCGCGGCCAGGACGGCCGCGCCAGCCATTGCCAGTGCGATTGCGCTTAAGAGTTTTGCTCCTAATCTCATGCGATTACTCCGCTTCCTTTAGCGCCGCCGCGAGGCCTTCGAGGCGCGCGATTTCGGCCTCAAGTTCGCCCTTGCGGGTGCGCTGCTGCTCAACAACGTTTGCCGGTGCGCGGGAGACAAAGCCCTCGTTGCCGAGTTTTGCCTCCACGCCTGCCAGGAACTTGCGGTTCTTCTCAAGTTCGCCTGCGATTTTCTCCAGTTCAGCGGGGATGTCGATCAATCCCGCCAGTGGCAGGTGGATCGAGCCGAGTGCCACGGCCGTTCCGGGCATGCCCTTCACGTTGGCCTCAAGCACTATTTCCAGAGGTTCGGCGCGCAGGAAGCCGGCCACCGTGGCGGCATCTCGCTCCAGCCAGGCCTTCACGTCGGCGTTCGAGGCGACGACGATGAAGTGCGCGGCCTTCGACGGCGCGATGCCGTACTGGGTGCGCAGCGCGCGGCCGGCGGTGATAAGTTCTCGCATGGCGTCGACGAACTGCACGACGGCGTCGTCGATGCCCCAGGCGGCCTTCTCCTCCGCCGTGAGGGCGCGCGGCCAGGCGGCGCGCATAATGGACTC
The DNA here is from genome assembly GCA_017962605.1 of Kiritimatiellia bacterium. Lineage (GTDB taxonomy): Bacteria > Verrucomicrobiota > Kiritimatiellia > RFP12 > JAAYLN01 > RGIG5952. The sequence goes on from JAGCUY010000126.1 coordinate 4,495, forward strand.
TCCCTCCGCGCAGAAGCCCATCTGGTGCCAGAGTTCCTCGGTGAGGAATGGCATGAATGGGTGGAGGGCGCGCAGTGCGCGGCCAAGGACGAAGTAGAGGATCTTCAGCGCCTGGGCGCGGACTGCCGCGTCGTCGCTGTTGAGCGCGGCCTTGGCGCCCTCGACGTGCCAGTCGCAGAACTTCGACCATACGAAGTCGTAGATGGCGAGGGCGGCGTCCTGGAAGCGGTATTTCTCCAACCAGTCGGTGACGTCGGCGACCATCTTGTCGGCGGCGGCAAGGATGTGGCGGTCGTCGTCGCTGAGGAACGCCGGGTCGAGCGAGAGTTCGTCGCGTCCTAGGGCCGCGATGTCGAGCGGGTCGTTCTTGGCGGCGTTCATCTCGATGAAGCGCGAGACGTTCCAGATCTTGGTGCCGAAGTTGCGCCCGATCTCGAACTTGTTCATGCTGATGTAAACGTCGATGCCGGGGGCGGTCGTCTGCATGAGCGAGAAGCGCAGGGAGTCGGCGCTGAACTGGTTGATGATCTCCAGCGGGTCGAGGGAGTTGCCGAGCGACTTCGACATCTTGCGCCCCTGGGCGTCGCGCACCACACCGTGCAGCACGACATTGCGGAAGGGGACGTCGCCCATGAACTTGCAGCCGGCCATGATCATGCGGGCGACCCAGAAGAAGATGATGTCGGGGGCGGTGCAGAGGTCGGCAGTCGGGTAGTAGCGGGCGAGGTCGGCGGTCTTGTCGGGCCAGCCGAGGGTGGAGAATGGCCAGAGCCACGAGCTGAACCAGGTGTCGAGGACGTCCTCGTCCTGGCGGATGGCGCTTGCGCCGGCGCCGCACTTCGGGCACGTCGTGGGCGCGGTTGGCGCGACGATGAGCTCGCCGCACTTCGGGC
>JAGCUY010000127.1 GCA_017962605.1 Kiritimatiellia bacterium
AACTTTTCAACCTTTCAACCTTTCAACCTTTCAACCTTTCAACTTCTAAACCTCCAAGGCGCGTCAGCGCCAAACTTCCCTACGACATAGTCGCCTAACTCCCCAAAAAACCATTTGATGAAAAATGCCACCTTCCGGCTTAATTAATGTGAAGGGATTCATTTTTCCTGCAAATGGAAATCGTTGAGGAAATCAGGCAAGATCGCGAAAAAGGGGCCAAGCGTCTCGAAAGCGAATACAAGTCGGGGCTTATGGCCCTGGCCCGCCGTTTTTGCCCTAACGAATCAGACGCCGAGGAACTAGTCAACGCCACCTTCGCGACTGTAATAGAGAATATCGACTCCTATCTTGAGCAATCGGCCTTCTTCGGCTGGATGTGCCAGATACTGACGAGCCACCATTCCAAGAACTACCGGCGAAAGTCAAACCAGGAAATCGTCTATCCAGGCGTCCTCCCGGATGTCATCGACGAAAAGGCGCAGGAGGAGATCTACGACCATTTGGATGCGACGCTTCTGCGGAAAGCCATCGACGAACTTCCTAAGGAGCAGCGCGACGCCATTGCGCTCCACTACTTCATGGACATGTCGGTGGTGCAGATAGCGAAATACCTCGCAGTTCCCAACGGCACCGTGATGAGCCGCCTTCACTACGCGCGCAGGGCGCTTGCCGCAAAACTTGGCGCGAAGGCTGAAAATATGGCAAAGAAGCCAGGCGGAAAGACCATTCTGCTTGCGCTGCTGCTATGCGGGATTACGGCGCTCGGCGCGGCGGTTTGGAACATCGCCGCTCCTTTTAGCGAGTCGCAGCCCTCCGCCGATGCCGGCCTGTCGCTTGTCGCAAGTCCCTTGTCGTCTTCCGCCGAAGGAAGGGTCGCGCTTGTCGCGACCGAAGAGGACGCAGGACAATCGACATCCGACATCCGACAAGCGGCCGATTCCAACCTTTCAACTTTTCAACCTTTCAACTTTTCAACCGACAACTCTCAAGGAGAAACTATGGACATAACAACTACAGCAAAAACCGCAGCCACCATCGCCTCGGCGTCGCTGGCCTTTTCAGCAGCAGCCGACCTGCCGCAACTCGACTCGTCGCAATTCGACTACAAATACGAAATGGTCGCGCTTCCCACTGCGGAAGACCTCGATGGCAGCGGCGCTGTGGACTTCACCGGCATAAAAGCAAATGCGACATGGTGCACCACCGGCACGGGCGCGAATCTTGGAACCGCATCAATGACAATCAACGGCGGTCAGAATCTCACCAGCTCTGAAGCAAACGGAACCGCAGGCGACGTCTGGAAGAACCTGGGCGCAACGGCAGCTTCAGGCTACACAATCGAGACTCGGCTCAAGGTCACGTCCTGCACCGGCGACAACGGGACGCTGCTGCTCAATGCTTCCTATGGCGTAGTGAACCACAACGCATGGCTTCAGTTCTACGATGACAAAATCACATGGGGCAGCAATGTTATCACAAACATGGACGCCAGTTCCTGGCATACATACCGCCTCGTATCGACAAACAACACATACCAGATCTTCGTTGACGGATCGCCTGTCGGCGGCTCGCGCGGTAACGGATTCGGTTACAACACTGCGTTGAATCGGCTGCTTTTCGGCGGCAGCACAGGCTACGCTGGATCGGCGCAGGTCGCATACCTCCGTTTCCACAAGGGCGCATACGCCCCGCCCGACCCCAATGACAAAACCCGCTGCAAGGCTTCGACCGACTTCCCGCATCAATATGAAATGACGGCCGGCGACGATCGCTTCGCCGCTTCCGGAAACGCCAAGACCAGCGGCACCGAATGGACGGCGAACGTCGGTGACAAACCAACAGTCGCACTCAATGGCGTCCTCTCCATGACTCCGAATGGCAAGAACACCGCCTACTGGGCCACGAAAGACGTCATCTGGAAGAACGTCGTGACACCAGAGACCGCTTACACCGTGGATTTCCGAGCAAAAATCAATTCATGCAACATCGACGGCATTGACCGCACCTTGAACTTCATGACTGGCACAACCGGCCCCGTCGGAAGTCTGTATGTCGGCACCAACAGCGTCTCATGGCAGGTGGACGACAGCATGGGACATAACATCGTCCTCGACACTTCGGACAACACCGACAAGCTTCACATTTTCCGCATTGCCTACTCGGGCGGGGGGCGCCATGCCTTCTCCATCTGGCGCGATGGAGTGAAAATAGGCGAAAACCTTGTTGATTGCACCAATTTCTATGCCTACCAAGGCGGCAGCGCCCTTGCCATCGTCCGCTTCGGCGTGGTGAGTACATCAACGCACGGCGGCGCATTCGACATCGACTACATCCGCTGGGACACGACCGGAGCTTGGGACTGGAAGGACCCGCCATCGGCGTTCGTGATGGCTATCAGGTAGCAATCCTGTCAATCCCGTGAATCCTGTCAAAAGACTTTGCACCTTTTGCATCAACCTCCTTTGCGCCCTTTGCCTTGAGGGCATCGCCGCTGAACGCGCCGTCACCTTAGGCGCGAACCCCGTATTCTCGCCAGACGGATCCAGTATCGCATTCCAACGCCTTGAAGGCGATGTCTTCAAGGTCGGCGTCGTTCCCGCCGCCGGCGGCGAAGTCGAGTGGATCGAGAACGGCCCCGGCAACGCGGCCTATCCAGCCTGGACTCCCGACGGCAGCATTGTCTATATGGCCGGAAACGACTCCAAAACGGCCTACGGGGCGTGGAAGGGCTGCTCACAAAGCGGCTACGGGTTGCGACTCTGGCGCGATGGTGAAAAAATTGACCTAACGAATGGCCGTTGCCGCGACTACACGCCATGCGTCTCCCCCGACGGAAAACAGGTCTTTTTCGTAACCACGCGCGGCGTCGAATCGGAAAGCGCCTCCTATAGCCAAGCCGCCGCCTCACAGATTGCAGTGATTGATCTCCCGCAAAGTTCGCAGGTGTTATTATCACACAGAGACACGGAGACACAGAGGGAACGCCATGTTGAGGAGCCTCTGATTGTACTGGACGCCCCGAACGGCAACAACTCTGGCTACGTCCAGCCGGCAGTTTCCCCCGATGGCTCGCTGCTTATATGGGGGCACCTCGAGAGCTTCTTCGACACATGGCGCATCTACGGAATGCGCCTCGCGACGGGCAAGCCGCTAGCGTCCCCTGGCCCCCGTCCTGTTGGCGGGGTCCCTCAAGCCGCGCCCTGCCGCATCACCCCCACCTCCCTCACAGCCCTCTCGCCGCGCTTCCATTCCAACGGACGCCTTATATGCTTTACTGGCTTCCGAATCGGCGATCCCGGCTGGGGCGTCTGGGTCGAAGACATCCACACCGGCAAGGTCCGCCGCCTCTGCGACGGCGAAAACCCCTGTTTCTCCCCCGATGGCGCCTCGATCGCCTACGACCGCGACGGCACCATCTACCTCCGCCCATTTGGCGGCGCCGACGCCCCCGACACCAAGCTTCCTGATATAAGCGACGACGCAAAGCCGGAACACGTTCTTTTTTCGGAGCACGGGATTGCAGCCCGCGAGACCCGCATCGACATCTCCGGCGACTCCCGCTTCGCCTTTGGCGACGACACCACCTTCTTCATCCGCGCCACGGTGCGCCTTGCCCCAGGCGTATCCCAAGTCCGGCAAATCCTCGTCTCCAGCTATTCCGAACACCCGCGCGCCATCCAACTCTATCTGGCTGGCGACGAAATCCACTTCGCCGCCCGCGACCATACGGGCAAGTATTTCGCCGCCCGCGCCCCGCTCGCGCCGTTACTTGACAGCGCCCCTCACACCCTCCTCGCCGTGCGGACGCCCACCCGCCTCCTCCTAGCCGTGGATGGCACCGCGCCGCGGCAGGTCTTCACTGGCGGCGCGCTCCCACTCGACACCCCGCAAAGCCTCACGATTGGCGCGGATTTGACCGATGGCGACGCAATCGACACCATCGAAATTGGCACAGGCTGGCCAACCGAACTCCCCACAGCCCAGACAAGGGAGGCGCTTTTCCCATGAGACGCCCATCATTCCTTCCTCGCCTTGCCCGGCTTTCGTGTGTTTCGTGTTTTTCGTGGTTTCTGTCCATCCACACGGCACAGGCATTTGACATCGTGGCGCTTGTAGATTCGCTGGACTTCGCAAAGAACTTCGACATCGAGACGGCCACAGGCACTGTGCAGGTGCTGAAGCATGTCCTTCTCACCCATCCCACCGATATCTGGTGGCGCGACAAGGGCGGCGGCCGGATGCGATACCCGAGCCAGTGCGAATCATGGCAGTTCTCCGAGGCCCCGTTCGATAAGAAACGCCTTCCGAGCGAGGACATATACGGCTGGCTGCGACTGGAGTCACCAGGCGCAAACGCCTTCCCGACTGTCCGCGAAGCGTGTTCGCGGCGCGGGCTGCGCTTCGGCATCCACACCACCCTTGAGGAAAACCACTGGTATTCCCCGCTTGCATCGAACTGGACGCTCGCCCACCCCGAATACTGGGGCCGCACCCGCAATGGCGAACCCTGGATGGGCTGCTGCTCCATCATGCATCCGGAAGTCGTCGCGCACAAACTCGAAATGCTTGACGAGCGCCTGGCGTTGAAGCCGGAGGCAATCATGCTCGACTTCTGGCGCAACGGCTCGTGGTCGTTCGCCCGCGAATACACTGCGCCGGCCCTAGCCGAGTGGTCGCGGCTCCATACTGGCGAAGATGTGCCGCCGCACACCGACCCGCGCTGGCAGGCGATGGTCGGCGCACGGTTCACCGACTACCTCCGCGCCTTTTCCGCCAAATGCCGTTCCGCCGGTGTGCGTTTCATCGTGGGCCTACCTGGCATCGATGCGCAAGACGACTCCGCGCTCCGCGCCCGCATCGGCGAATTCAACTGGCGTGGCCTCGCCCGCGAAGGCGTCTTCGATGCCGTTTACATCCTCAGCGTCGCAATGGATCCCGCCGATCCCTTCGGTTCCACTGAACGAATCTACCGAAGCGTCCGCGACTCATGCGGCTCAACCGACATCTACTTCCCGCTTGCGGCATACAACATGGAGAAGTGCGGCATTGGCGAATATGCCCGGCGGGCAGGCGTCACGGAGGCCGAGGCTGCCAGCCACCTCATGGCGCTGGCGCGTGACTGCGGCGGCAGAGGAGTCGTTCTGGAGTGCGTCGATTTTGGCAACTACAGGCCCGAAGTCCGCGACGCCATCGCCGCCTTCAGACAGTCCATCGCCACCTCCCCGCCATGAATATCCGCCACCTTCCCTTTCTCGCGTCTTTGCTCGCCGCCGTCTTGTGCCATGGCGCCGACACTGCGGCGTCCTCCGCCGGAATGCCCATCTGGATCATCGAGGGCTTCGCCCCCTTTCGCCGCGGGACCTTCGGCAACGCCGGCCAGAATCTCTATGTCTCACGCGCGGGCGTCCTCCAGCGCATCTACCGCTTCGACATTGACGGCGACGGCCACTTCGACCTTCCCTTCGCCAACTGCCAGGAGCACCACGAATCCGCGCCAAGCTTCGTCTATGCCATCGACGGAACGCGCCTCGCGGATCTCCCCGCGCAGGGCGCGCTGAGCGGCGCCGTGGCCGACCTTGACGGCGACGGGACGCAGGACATCGTGGTGGCCGGCCATCACGACATGGTGTCGCCCTTCGCGGCGGCGGACATCTATTTCGGAGGCGCCGACGGCGCATACGGCGAGCGCCGGCACATCCGACTCCAGTCGCCGCGCGCCCTCGACTGCGCCATCGGGCGCTTCGACGCCACCGGCCGCCCCGCAATCGTCTTCGCCATGCCGCGCTGGGGCTTCGTCCGCGTCTATCCGCAAGGCGACATCGGCTTTGAATGGGCGCGCTTCACGGACATTCCGACGAAATGCGACGCCATCTGCGCCGGTGATTTCGACGGCGACGGCTTCGACGACCTCGCCTGCCGCGACGACGCGACCGGCGCCATCGCCGTCTTCTGGGGTGGCAAGGACGGCCTTGACGCATCGCGCCTCTCCTCCACGCCTCCTCTGCCCCCGGGCGAGCTGATGGGGCCCGAGCAGAAGGCAGGGCTGAAATCCGAACTCGAGGAGGAGTGCCCGCCGCCCCGCCTCATGAACGCCGTCCGCCTCGGCGGCCGCACCTGCTTCACACTCTCGACGGGTTCAAAACTCATCTTCTATGCGGCCGACAAAAACCGCGCCTTCTCATGCGCCCTGGAACTCGCCGCGTCGATGGCGATGGCCGCCGCCACTGGCGACCTCAACGGCGACGGCCACGACGACATCGCCATCGCGGCCCGCGACCGCGACGCCGAAAACCCTTCGCGCCAGACAAGCTGGATTTGGCTCGGCTCGCCCGACGGCTTCACGCTAGAACATCGCATCGACGTCCCCACGAAGTCCGCCTGCTCGGTAGATGTCCTGGACAGCATGGTCCTTTTCGGGCAGTGCGCGGCCGACGGCTTCTTCACGAACGACGCCCAGCTCTTCACCTTCCGCCCAGACGGCTCATTCGACCCGGAGCCCCGCCGCTTCCAGGGCGAGGACACCCGCCGCGCGCGGCTCTTCCGCACACCGGAGGGCGAACTCCGCGTCGCGCTCGTCAACCACCACGCGCGGCGCTCCGACGGCTATGACAGAGTCTTCATCTACACGGGCGGTGATGATGGCTATTCGGCCGACCGCAAGGTCGAAGTCCCAGGCTGGTGCGCCGTCGATACCCTCATCGCCGACCTCGACGACGACGCCTTCCCCGAAATGATCGTATGCAACGATTCCGAAAACGCCTTCCACCTCGACCCCGGTCACCACATCCACCACTTCGGGCCGAACGGCTTCGAGCCTGAGAAATCGACGACGATCCGCACCGACATCGGCTGGGGGGCGGCCGTGGCCGACTTCGATCGCGACGGCTTCCTCGACATCCTAAGCGTCTGCGACCACTGGAACACGCTAGCCTTTTTCAAGGGCGGGCAGGATGGCTTCACACGCGCCAGAGACGTTGAAGTCTTTCCACCGGACGAGACGCGCGTCCGCCACAACGTGACCGGTTCCGCGCTCAAGCGCCCCGACGCCGGCGGCCTGCGCTGGATTGCCGTCGCCGACCTAAACGGCGACGGATGGCTAGACGCGGCGCTTCCGGCTATCCGCCCACGTTCCTTCGTTCTCTGGGGCGGCCCGGAAGGCTTCGACTTCTCGCGCAGGCAGGAGTTCTCCACCGGCCCCAGCGCGTCGGCGCGCGTCGCCGACCTTGATGGCGACGGACGCCCCGAACTGATTTTCGGCGCGCACACGATGCAGGCGAGCGGCGACGGCGACAAGCCGGCCCGCCAGCCACATCATTCCTTCCTCCACATCTACTGGAACGGCGACGACGGCTTCTCAGAGAGCCGCAAGTGCATCCTACGCGCCGACGCCGTGACGGGCTTCTGCATCGCCGACTTTGACCGCGATGGCGACCTTGACATCTTCTGCGGCAACTACCAGGGCGAGGTCGATAGAGACATCAACTCCTTCATATACTGGAACCGGAACGGGTCGTTTTCGAACACAAACCGCCTCGACCTCGCGACCCACGCGCCGTCAGGATGCCTAGCCGCCGACTTCGACGAAGACAGCCACATCGACCTCGCCGTCGCCAACCACAAGATCTTCGGCGACCACCTGGGCTACTCGGAAGTCTGGTGGAACGGGCCGGTGGGCTTCCTGCCCACGCACACAACGAAGCTCCCGACGCGCGGGCCACACGGGATGAGCGCAGTCGAGCCTGGCAACATCCTCACGCGAAGCCCAGAAGAGTTCTGGTTTTCGGAGCCGCGCAAAATTGATGCGACGGCAGTTGTGAAAGGCATCGATGTCGTCGCAGACTGTCCGCCCAAGACATGGGTAAACGCGACCGCCCGCGCCGCCGCCACGCGGGAAGCCCTTGATGCTGCGGACTGGCGTGACCCAAGCGGCCTTGTAGTTCCGCAAGGCGGATGGCTCCAAATCCGCCTTGCCCTTGGCGCAACCAACGCCCTCTCGTCTCCTCGCGTGAAATGCGTCAAAACGCATTTCCAATAGATTCACAGCATGAAACATGACTAAATGTGCCATTTTTGCCTTGATTTAGTCAAGTTATAGGCTTAAACTCGACTAAAAGTCATAAGTCGCAGTCACCGCGCAACTCAATCAATCTTAGGTGCCGCCACTGCGGGCTGACCTGCGCCACTGGCCCATGCTGCAGCCGTAGCGGCAGCGGAAGGCGTTCATGAGGCTGTGCGGGTTGCCGAAGCCGACGCGGGCGGCTATATCGCCCGGCGGAATTTTCGTCTCGTCGAGGAGCCGCGCCGCCTCCGCGAGCCGCGTTTCGCGCAGCTCCGCGGCGACCGTGCGCCCCAGAACGGCCTTGAAGGCGTCCTCGATCAGGCGCAGCGACGCACCCGTGCGGCGCGCGACTTCCGACGGCCCGATGCCTTCGGCCGCATGGTGCCTTATCACGTCGCGCGCCCGGTTGACCCATTCGCCCGTTCGGCTGTTGTCGCATGTTGAAAGCCGCTCGGTGAGTCCCGCCACCCCGGCCAGGACGGTTCCCGACAGCGGGGCACCTTCCTTTAAATGGGCGAAGACCGCCCGCATGGCCGACTCCGGCGCGCCGCGGAAGTCTAGCGCCAGCGAGGAGAGGGGCGGTATCTCGTTTTCGCAGAGGTAGTCCTCGTCGTCTGCGCCTAGGATCTGCACCTGACGCGGCACGGGGATTTCAAGCGCACGGCAAACGGAAAGCAGATGCCGCGCCCGCTGGTCGAAGGCGGCGAATACCCCGACGGGCTTGGGGAGGCTTGCGATCCATTCGGTCAGCCGCCGCCGCTCGCGCCGCCAGTCTGGGCGCTTCGCCGACGGACTGTAGTCGGCGACCGGGCCGAAGCCCCTTGCCGCCAGCGCCTCGGCGAACGCGACGCCGCGCGCGTTGCTCCAGCGTTCGCCGTGCGGCGAGCCGAGATAGGCGAATTCGCGGAGACCGCTCCGCACCAGCACACGCGCCGCCGCAGCGCCTATCTCGCGGTCGTCGCTTATGAGCGACACGTAGGGGTATGGGAGGCTGCCGCTGCCCCATGTCCCGAAAAAGACCGCGGCCCGGACGCTGCGCGAACGCAGAAGCGCAGGACGGGAACTCCGAAGCGTATTCGGGCTGGCCACGAGGATGTCGGGCGTGCCGCCGGAGATGCGATCGAAGCCGTCGTTTCCGGGGTGGTTGCCGAGAAGCGCCACGTCAACGCCGCTATGCAGCCGCGCCTCGCGCATCACGCCGCAGAGTATTTCGCGCGCGGCCTTCTGCCGCACGTCCATGCACACCGCTATCGTCAAATTGTCTTTTTTCACGTCATTGATTATACCGTTTTTTATAAAGACAAACCACCATCGCTTTCGATTACTTTTCTATGCGATTATAATGCATGCAAAATCTTGACTTGCCATTGGACCTGTGGGATAATTGACGGCGAAAGGGAACACTACACCATGAACAAATCAGTACTCATGCGCAACGCGCACACCACCACCATGGCCGCTACGGCGGCACTCGCGGCCGCTATCGGCGCAGCCACGACGGCAATGGCCGTAGATGAAATGAAAGCCCAAGGGACAACTTCTTCCATGGGCGAGACATTCTTCGACCGCGCAGTCAACTGGACGAACGAGACGCTCAATGTCTCCATCCCGCCGAGCGACCCGGCTGCGGCGGACTACAACTACAAGTTCTATGGCATTTCACTTCGCTCCCCTGGATCAAGCGGGCTTCATGTGTTTCACTCCCAGAAATTCACCGTGAGCGGAACATCGAGCACACCAGGCATCATCAACGAGGCCCTTGCGAGTGGCGTCGGGACGAACCGGTTCGAGAACCAAGGGCTTGTCCTGGGCAATTGGAGCAGAATAACGCCGTTGAACAGCCGCTACGGGGATGTCACATACGAGGGCGAAATCGCCATCACCGCCGACAATTCGTCGCGTCAGGCCGTTCTTTCGGCGGGATACGTGGATGGGAATAAAGCGGGGCGTCTACGTCTGGCGGGGACTCTCAAAGGCGCCGGTTATTTCAAGTTGAATGCCGGAGGAGTTGGCGCGCGCACAATTGTGGAGGCGGACGCGACGGGCTTCACGGGACGTCTGGTCGTCGGCAACGAGGGTGCCTGGACGGCCTTCGACTGTCCCGTGTTCAACGGCAATGTCGAAACATTCAAAGGTGGCGCAATTGGCACGGAGCGCGCGACTACGGCGCAGCTCAAATCATTGACAATCGACAGCTCCGGCACCACGCTCATTGTCCCGTTCTCCGAGAACGCCGGACGCACCGGAACGATTACTGTCACCAATGCCTTCTCGCAAGCGGGAACAATGGCGGTCCAGCTGTGCGGCGATCTTCCGCCGCCCGGCAAATACCCGGTGCTGCGGCTCGCCTCCGGCTGCACGGGCGACTTCGACCAGAGCCAGATTTCCTTCGGTGGCTTCGTGACCGACCTCCGCGTCGCAAAGACCGTCTCCACCCGGTATGCGGCAACGGCGCTCTCCTTCGCGACGGAGGGCGATGGCTCGTGCGTCCTCTACGTGGACGTCCGAGACCTCCCGACGGTCATCACCATGCGGTAGCGCCATGTCAGAGCGCGGGCATCTTGCCCACACAGCAGGGAACGGGCGGGACGCCCGTTCCCGCAGTGGGGAGCGTCAATGACACAAACAAAAATCCTCGCGTCCCTGCATCTCCGTGTGAGTTTCCACATTCGCGGATTTTGCGCCCTTTGCGCTCTCTGCTTTGGAATGAATGCCACCGCTGAAGTGGCGCCGGAGTAGTTGCGGGTTGCGACCTACAATATCAGGCAGTCGGGTTGCGATCGCGGTTCCCCGAATGCCTGGGTGGAGAGGAAG
>JAGCUY010000128.1 GCA_017962605.1 Kiritimatiellia bacterium
GACCGCCGCGCCGCCGCGCCGGTCGCCCCATCCCCAGCGCCATGCCCACCCTGGCGGACGTCATACCGCCGCCAGGACTCGTGGCAAATGCCGCACCCGACGCAACCGCGCCGGCCCGCGAGGGCGGCGACACCCCCGGCGCCGCTGACTTCCCCTGCCTCGACTTCGCCGAAGTAGTCAGGTTCTCGCCCGAAGAGGAGATCGAACTCTCCTTCCGCCTCTCCCGCGCCGACTTCCCATACCTCCTCGCGCGCTCCCTGTCCGCCGGGCCAGTCTCGGCATACGACAAGTCCTCGCGCGGACTCACGCCCCCGCCGGTCGAGCTACTTGCAGAGATCATGGCCGAGGCCGCGCGCAAGCTCTGTCCGGATCTCGTCGTGATCCGCATTGAGGACCTCCGCTCGTCAACCTCGCTCACGGCGCTTGAAACGACCTCGCCGGACATCCACGTCAAGGCATCGCGCTCGTCCGTCCGCAACGGGGAAACCAAGATTGCCGCCATGGCGGCGATTCGGGGCCAGGCGAATACCGAAGAGAACGCACTCGCGTCCTGCGCCATCGTCCTCGCAGCCGAATACCCGGCAGCGCCCAGCCCAGCGCCACTACCGCTGCGCGGCTCCCTCCGCACCTCCTGGACGCATGAGGACATCTACCCGGCGCGCCTCGCCTCCGGCGAGTGCTGCCGCGCCATCAAGTCCATTCCCGAAATCGGCGAAAACGGCCTCGCCGCCGAATGCTTCACGCCGCCGAGGCGCGGCATCCTGCGCTCTCTGGGCCAGCCGCGTTTCTCGACATCGCCGGTAATTCTCGCCACGGCATCCGACGCCCTTGCCCTGCTCCACTCCCGCGAACCGGCGTCCGGCTCCCTCCACATCTTCTCCGGGGCCGCGAAGATTGAGTTCTTCGCCGCGCCGCTCCGCGAATGGACGCCCTTCTCGCTCCGCATCGCCACTCGCCCGGCATCCCAGGACCCGCACGCAATTGAGGCCGACGCAGAAGTCTCGGACGACGATCACCGCACAGTCCTCCGAGTTACCGCGCTCTCCAACCGGGCCATCGGCATCCCGCGTTCGCTGCACCGCCTCCTCCTCGACCCCATCTCCGCCTCGCTCTCTGAGGAAGTCCCCGCCGAGTCGCTCCCCGCCCTGCCGCACGAAGTCATCTGCCGCAAGATAGAGGACGACTGGCCAGACGATGACGACGACGCCCTCCGCCTCCGCATTGCGGCCGGACTCGCCCTCACTCCTCGCGAACTCGAGCGCTGGGCCGACCTCCCCGATTCCAGGACGCGCCGCCACGAATGGCTCTTTGGCAGAGTCGCCGCGAAGGACGCCGTCCGCAAGTGCCTCGCCGCCCGCTACGGCAGGCAGATAGGCGCGGCAGACATCGCCATCGAGGCTGACGAAGCCGGGAAGCCATTCCCGCAGGGGCCATGGCGCAAGACATGCGGGGCGCCGATGGACATATCCATCACCCACACGCCGGGATGCGTAGTCGCCGCGGCCGCACCGAACGCGGCGCTTGGCATCGACGCCGAACGCGCCTCCCGCGCCCTCAGCGAAGACTTCGCCACATTCGCCTTCTCGCAGATCGAGCAGGAGATGGCGGCGGAAAGCGGCGACGGCGCAACGGCCCTCTTCCGCTTCTGGTGCGCCAAGGAAGCCCTGTCCAAGGCCCTTGGCTCCGGCCTCCGCTACGGTCCAAACGACCTCTCGGCGCAGTCGCTCGATGTGCCGACAGGCAAGGTGGAAATGTCGGCGACGCGCCTCTGGCTCGAGGCTTTCCCGCAGCTGCGCGGCGTGGCGGTGCCGGTCCACACCTGCCTACTTGGCGACATCGTGATGGCGGTCTGCTCCCTTGACCGCTCGCTCTCGCCACGATAGCGGTTTGTTGGCGACTGCCGCAAAGCCACCCCGCTTCTCCGAGAGCCGGGAATCACAGCGGGAGCCGGGATTCGGGGTTCGGGATTGGCCATTGGCAACATTGGTATTGGCAGTTTCCACATTTCCACATTTTCATCTCCCGTTCCCCGTTCCCCATTCCCCCATCAACGCAACCGGCCTGTGGCCGGACGCAAAAGCTGCGTCAAAACCGATGTGGCTACGACGCCGCCGTGGCGGCTACGCCACAATCGCTTTTGCCGCGAGTTCCATCAACCTCCACGCGAGCATCGATTGTGGCGTAGGGCATGGCCCGTCGTAGCCACATCGATGCGAGCGTAACCCTTGCGTGTCGCGAAGCGACTTGCGTTAAGCGGCGCATCGGCCAGGACGAAGCCGGCCCCTCCCTAGCCCCTAGTCCCTAGTCCCACATTGGCCATTGGCAACATTGGTATTGGCTGTTTCCACACTTTCACATTTCCCCATTCCCCCTTCCCTGTTCCCCGTTCCCCGTTCCCCCTTTTGCCTTCTCTCGCCATTTCTGATAGTATTAGTGAAGAGAAATCAACCATGAAAACTGATCTCGAACTCCTTGAAAACCTTGTCCGGATTCCATCCGAGACGAAAGACATCCCGCAGTGCAACCGCGCGTCCGCAGTAATGCGCGAATACCTGGAGGCGCACGGGGTTTCCTGCACGACGGAGCGACTCGGCGACCGCGAGTTCGTCTGCGCCGCCACGACCCCCGGCAAGGTCCACGACTACCTCTTCAACGCGCACCTCGACGTGGTGCCCGCGCCACAGGAACTCTACACGCCGCGCATCGAGGGCGACCGACTCCTGGCGCGCGGGGCGTCCGACTGCAAGGGCGCTGCCGTAGCCATAGCCCAGGCCCTCGTCGCCCTCGCCGGCAAGGCAGACGTCGGCGCCGTCTTCTCCACCGACGAGGAGACCGGCGGCAAGACCTCCGCCGAAGCCGTCCGCCTTGGCTACGACGCCCGCAAGCTTATCGGCGTCATCGACAGCACCGCCTACAAAATCACCTACGCCCACAAGGGCATCCTCGACCTGCGACTCGTGGGCAGGGGGAAGAGCGCCCATTCGTCGGGCCACTGGAATGGCGTAAACGCCATTGACGCCCTCATCGACGGTTACGCGCGCCTCCGCGCCGCCTGGCCGAAGAACAGGCCCGACGTCGGCAGCGACGACATCTGGTTCGACACCTACTGCGCCACCATCGTCAGCGGCGGCACCGCCCACAACAAGGTTCCGGACGAGGCATCGCTCCTCGTGAACATCCGCTACACCGTCCCAGGCGACGAGGACCGCATTGAGCGTTTCGTCCGCGAGACGACCGGACTCGAAGTCGTGCGCGAGGCCGGGTGCCAGCCCTTCGTCTGTGACAGGAACGAACCAATCTTCGCGCGTCTCGCTGAAACCATGCGTCATGTCTGGCCGGACAAGGACATTGGTTTCACCCGCATGACCGGCGCAACCGACGCGCGCCACTTTGGTCGCTCGAAAGCCCCCATCGCCGTCCTCGGAATCGACGGCGGCTGCTGTCACACCGACGCCGAGTGGGTCGGCCTCGCGGGCATCGGGGAAATGGCGCAAGTCATCTGCGAATTCTGCCAGGGCTGAGGCACCCAACCATCTCGGCGACTTTATGCTGCCCGCTGCGCGGGATAAGCAATGTCACGAAATTTAAAATTTCAAATTTCGTGACATTCACGATTGACATGCACGGAACAAGGTGGTACAATGTGAAATATGACTAATATTTCCAATGCTGAAAATCTTAAATCCGCACATTTTGTCGGTCGAAGGGAGTATCTTGACGACCTCGAATCGCTTTGGAGAAAAGCGACGAGTTCCCTTATCGCCTGCCGTGGCAGACGGCGCATAGGCAAATCGACGCTGATACGAGAATTCGCCCGACGGACTTCCAGTGCATACATTGAAATCGAGGGCATGCCGCCAGACAAGGAAATGACAAACCAGCGGCAACTTGACCATTTTGTGAAGTCACTTGCGGAGCAGACTGGTGCATCAAGCGAGCCAGTATCGAGCTGGATTGAGGCGTTTCACCGCCTTGAAGGACAGATTGACGAGGGAAAGCGCACGGTTGTCCTTTTGGACGAAGTTTCGTGGATGGGAGGGTACGACGTTAACTATCCAGGTGCGCTGCGTACGGCGTGGGAGACTTATTTCCACCGCCACCCAAGACTAATCGTCGCCGTGTGCGGCTCAGTCTCGGCATGGATCAGGGAGAACATTCTCAACAACACCGGCTTCACTGGAAGATTCTCGCGCGACTACGTCCTCCCCGAATTAAACCTTGCGGAATGCGCTGAATTCTGGCGTGGAGCCAAAGACCGGATTTCCGTTCGCGAGATATTCGACGTACTGTCCGTAACGGGCGGCATTCCCCGCTATCTCGAAGAAATCGACCCCGGGCTTTCCGCCGAAGAGAACATCAGGCGAATGTGCTTCTCGACGAACGGAGAGCTCTACAAGGATTTCGACGCAATATTCAGCCCGATATTCGGCGTGGAAGTGGAGTTCAAGCGACGCATCCTGGAAGCACTGGCGGACGGGCCGATGTCCGGTGCGGAACTGTCCGTGCATCTAGGTTTGAAACGGAGCGGCCGCATGGCGTCCGCGCTCCGCGAGTTGAAGGATGGCGGCTTCCTGTCCGATGATCCTGGGCTCAATCCCGCGACAGGCGAAAGCGTAAGAACTGGAAAATATCGCCTGAAGGACAACTACACCCGTTTCTACCTAAAGTACGTGAAGCCTCGGAAACCGCAGATTGAGGCGGGAAGTTTCAGGTTCACATCGCTTGGAACCCTGCCAGAGTGGAACGCCGTCATGGGGCTTCAGTTTGAGAACCTGATTGTCAACAACGCGATGTCCTTGATTCCGTATCTTCACCTTGGCAACTCAATCGTGGAATCCGCCGCTCCCTACCGTAACATGCGGCGTGACGCGAAAGGAGCAAAGAGAGGATGCCAGATAGACCTTTTGATACAGACCCCCATGACGGCATACGCCGTGGAGATTAAGCGGAAGCGGGAAATAGACGAGTCAATCATAGCCGAGATGAAAAGCCGCATCGACAGGCTTCCACTGAGAAAGGGAATGACGCCTCGTCCCGTTTTGGTGTACGATGGGGATTTGGCTCCTTATGTCGAAGGTTCGGGCTATTTCGACGCCGTCATTCCGGCGGCAAAACTCATAGGCAGATAGACCACGATTCCCCTCGAAAAGTATTGCCAAAAATAAAGCGTTGCCAATGACCAACAGTGCCATGGATTTCTTTTGGATGCAAAGGTATGTCAGTCCCCTTCCCTGATTCTTCAAGTGCGTGCAACACGTTGCGCGTATCCTTCAACGACCACAACGAAGTGCAGTCGATTCGCGTCGGCGCGGCGGAGTTCGCCACCGGCGGCGGCGACTTGTGGACGGCGGAGTTCGCCGCTTCAGGCGACCTGTCGAAACGCATCGCGGTGCGCGCCGGTGAGGCCGCATCGTTTGAGCGAGAGGAGGACGGCGCCTTCATGCGCCTCCGCTGGCGCGACATCCCGCTTGGCAGTGAGCGCGGCGTCCTGAACGCCGTCGTGGAAATCGAGAATTTGCCCGACAGCGCGCAGCGCTGGAGCCTAGCATTCGACAACCGCTCGGCCTCATGGGCGCTCTTCGAGACCTCCTTCCCACGCCTGAACCGCATCATGCGCAATGGTGAGGGCGACGCCATGCTGCCTTGGAAGGACCATGGCGCCCGCCTCTTCCGCGCACGCCGCGCCCAGCCGGAGCCGGCGCGCTTCGACTACCTCGGCCATTTCCCCATGGTCGCCGCCTTTTTCATTGGCGAGACCGGCCTCTACGTCGCCGCCGAGGATCCTGAATTGCGCCTCAAGAGTATGGTCGTCGAGGGCGAGCAGTGCCTGCGCTTCGTGACGCCAATCGAGAACGCCGGAGTTCCCGACAAGGCTGCCGAGGGGCCGCGCTACGCGGTGACGCTCGCGCCACTCAGCGGCGACTGGTGGGAGGCCGCCCGCCGCTACCGGGTCTTCGCCCTGCGCCAGCCCCGCTGCGCCAAGGGGCCGATCCGCGAGCGTGCAGACTTCCCGCGCCGTGCCTGCGAGGTGCCGCTCTGGATCAACCTCCACGGGTCGCCGGACGACATCCGCAGCCTCCTTCTCCGCGCCCATGAGATTTTCCCGGAGTTTCCCACCGGCGTCCACTGGCATCTCTGGCAGCACTCCGGCCACGACATCAACTACCCTGAGTATTTCCCCGAGCAGCCGGGAACG
This sequence comes from Kiritimatiellia bacterium, assembly GCA_017962605.1. Lineage (GTDB taxonomy): Bacteria > Verrucomicrobiota > Kiritimatiellia > RFP12 > JAAYLN01 > RGIG5952. The sequence continues at coordinate 6,197 of JAGCUY010000128.1, forward strand.
AAGGAGGCCATCGCCGATTGCCTCGCCGTCGGCCAGGAGCCGATGCCCTACACCAACGGACGCCTCTGGAGTGCCGATACGCTGGGATATCTTGCCGCCGAGCCGTTTGCCGTGATGCGGGCCAACGGCACCCGCCATGTGGAGAAATACGCGCCGTGGACGCCACACCTGGCGGTCATGTGCCCAACGCAACGCACCTGGCAGCGCGTCGTCCAGCGCTTCGCCCACCGCGTCTTCGAGGAGATTGGCGCAAAGTCCATCTTCCTCGACCAAATCGGCGCCGCCGAGGGCGTCCCCTGCTTCGATCCGACGCACGGACACTCCGTCGGCGGAGGCTCCTGGTGGCGCGAGGGCTATCGCGAAATGCTCGAGCCGATTCTGCGCGACGCCCATGCACACGGCGCATACGTCGCCACAGAAGGCAACGGAGAAACGGCCATCGGCCTTGCAGACGCCTTCCTCTCGGTCGTCCAGCGCACGCCGGAGGACGTGCCCTTCTACCACGCCGTCTATTCGGGCTATGCGGCATGGTTCGGCAGCGCCGAGAACAACGACGACTCGCCGGCGGCCTTCCGCGCCCTCCAGACCCGCGAACTGCTCTGGGGCACCGCGCTTGGCTGGTTCCTGCCGGACATCCTCGACCGCCCTGACAAGATCGAAATCCTGCGGCAGCTCTGCACCTTCCGCCAGGCCAATCTGGACGCACTCGCCTACGGCACCCTTCTCGACGAGCTTCGTTTTGCGGAACCGGTGTCCTCGCAGACATACGAATGGCTCGGCCGCCGTCCGCACTACCGGCTCTTCGACAAGAACTTCAAGCTACCGCCGTCGAGCTTCGCCACAATGCCAGATGTCATTGGCAACTGGTGGCGCACGGACAAGGGCGAAATCGTTTTGCTGGCCGCCAATCTCACGGGCGAGGAGCAGACAGTCCAATATCGTCCATTCGGCGCCATTCCAGACGCGCCAAACGCCACGGCGACCTTCGCCCCGCACGAACTGCGCCGCATCTAACGCCGCCCACCTCCCATAAAACTTCCCAGGCGCTTGCGCCAAACTTCCCCGTTCCCCGTTCCCCGTTCCCTGTTCCCCGTTCCCCGTTCCCCCATTAACGCAACCGGCCTGTGGCCGGACGCAAAAGCTGCGTCAAAACCGATGTGGCTACGACGCCGCCGTGGCGGCTACGCCACAATCGCTTTTGCCGCGAGTTCCATCAACCTCCACGCGAGTATCGATTGTGGCGTAGGGCATGGCCCGTCGTAACCACATCGATGCGAGCGTAACCCTTGCGTGTCGCGAAGCGACTTGCGTTAAGCGGCGCATCGGCCCGGACGAAGCCGGGCCCTCCCTAGCCCCTAGTCCCTAGCCCCTAGTCCCACATTGGCAACATTGGTATTGGCTGTTTTCACACTATCACATTTCCA